>JAYUYY010000306.1:0-6295 GCA_043752225.1 Sandaracinaceae bacterium
GTAGAGCGCACGCCCGAGGGGATCCTCGTCAGCACGCTCGATGTCGAGCAAGTGATGGTGGCGCTCGAGCTCCCGCTCGCGCAGATCATCCCGAGCACCGAAGGTTTCATCGCCGAGGCGCGCAAGCTGCCGATCGGGCCCTTCTTCGCAGCCGATGCGGTAGGCGACTACTACGGCGCTCAAGCGCTCAGCGCGATGAACAGCATCGTGCTGTTTCACCTCGACGTGCGCGGCGCGGATCGCGAGGCCGATGAGGTGCTCGCGTTCCTCGGCGCGAGCGACGGGCCACTGGGCAAGCAGTTCGAGCGCTACGCATCGGACCTCGCGCGCGCTGATCGACGCACGTTGCCGCTCGACGCGCTCGTCGGCGACATCATGGATCTCAAGCTGCTGGGCGTGGGCGCGATCGAACGCATGTCGGAGCCGGTGCTGAAGCAAGGCGGCTACTCGGCCGCGATGCAACAGCTCGCGAGCGCGATCGGCGCGCGTTGCGATAGCCGCGTCCCGTGCCGCCGAGTGCTCAGCCGAGTGGCCGATGTCGGCGTGAAAGATCTCGTCGCCTACGAGCACCTGCGTGCGTCACTGATCGCTGAGGCACCGCGCAACTTCCCGACCGAGCGCCTGACGGACGCACGGCTGTCGCACGACAAGGACGTTTATCTCGCTGCGCTCGCCGATCCATCGATCGCAGCGGGCTCGCGCGCTTGGTTTCTCGGCAAAGGGTCGGAATGGCTCGCGGGTGATGACATCAGGCAGAGCTTCGAGCGCCTGATGCAGCAAGCGAAGGGCGCCGACAGCAAGGAGGTGCGCGAGCACTTCGCGCGCTGGCTGATCGAAAACGGCCAACCGCTTGAAGCGGTGCCGGTGATCGATGGCTACCTGGCGCAGGACCCGAGCCTTGATTTACATCCGCTCAGCCGCATCGCCATGAAAACGCTGCGCGCTCGGGAGCTGCAAGAGGGCGGCAAGCTCGCCGAAGCTTGGGCGGAGGTCGAGCCACTGCTCCCGAGCATGTACGGCGGATCGATGTGGCGCGCCGCGCTCATCAAGGCGTCACTCGGCCAGCACGCCGAGGCGATTGAGATCGCGAACAGCCGCCTCAAGCGATACCAGCACAGCAGCTCCATCGCGCTGCTGTGCGAGGTCTACTGGCGTGCGGGCAAACCAGTCGAGGCTGCGGCATTGCTCGCGCAATGGTCGAACCGCCTCACGGTCGACGAGTGGAACGAAGGCATCGCCGAAGCGTTTACGCACGCATTCAAGGACCAACCCGCCGAGCGCGCCGAGGCCGCATACAAAGCGCTGATCGCGAGCAACCCGGATGCGATGGGCGTGCGACTGGTGATCGAAGCTGGCGCGCTGCCGCCCGAGCATCGCTTTCGCGCGTACAACGTGCTGCAGGCTGGCGGTTTCGTGCGCCACATCGATGCCGGACGGCTCTATCGCTACATGAAGGAATGGAAAGGCGAAGCCGAGGCGCGCGCCGTCATTTCGGAGCAGCTGCCCGAAGGCACGCGCGATCCATTCTCGCAGCACGGCTACAGCGCAGGGCACTACGACCTCATCTGGACCTTCGTGCCCGACATGAAGGCGGACGGCAAGCACGTCGAGTTCCTCTGGCTGATGCGAACGGCGGCGTATTTGCGAACGCCCGATCGTCCTGCCGCATGGCGCGAGAAGCTCGAAGCGCGCTACGCGAGCCTGCCCACCCATCCTCACGACGTGATGGGTCAGTACCTGCTCGGCAAGGTCGACGCCGAGACTCTTTGGAAGGCCAGCATGCACAAGCAAAATCGGCCGGAAGCAACGTGGGTCTTGGGCTTGAAAGCCGAGACCGACGGCGACATCGAGAACGCGATCCACTGGTATCGCGCGACGACCGCAGGTGGCCGCCAAAACTCCGGCGAGGTGCAGTGGTCGAGCGACTCGCTCAGCGGTTTTCGCAGCTCGCGCAAGAGCCTCGCGCTGCTCAGCGCAGAGGCAAAGGCGCGAGCGCTGTAGCGGCTCACGGCTTTGCGACGCCGGCCTTGTCGCGTTCGTCGAGGTACGCCTCTTCCAGCGATTGGCCGAGGCGCAGCTCGAGGACGCTCGCGCCTGCATCGAGCACGGCCTGCAACACGCGGCGGTTGATCGTCGCGACGTCGCAATCGGTGGGCACGGCAAACTCGAGCACGTGATCGTCACCGCGCAGCACGAGCTCCGGGAGCGCGGCTTGCAGCGCGAGCAGGTCGATCGGAGCGGCGAGCGTCAGGCGTACGCGCTGAGCGCGGCCGGTGACCGAGCTGAGTGGGCCGCTCTTGATGCAGCGCCCGGCCTCGATGAAGACGACGTGATCGCAGATCGCTTCGAGGTCCGAGAGCACGTGCGAGCTCACGACCAGGCTCGCGCCGCGCGCGCGTTGCACGCGCAGCACATCGCGCACGCTCGCGACGAGATGGGGATCGAGCCCGCTGGTCGGCTCATCGAGCAGCAGCAGCTGCGGATCGCCGAGCAGCGCCTGCGCGACCGCGACGCGACGGCGCATGCCGTGCGAGAGCTCGCGGACGCGCGAGCGTGCGCGCTCCTGCAGCGCCATCAGCTCGAGCACACGCGCGGTCTCGCGGTCCGCGATCGCGCTCGACATGCCCTGCAGCCGAGCGAAGTATCGCAGCAAGCTGTCGACGCGTGCATGACCGGGCAGCTCCGCATCTTGTGGCAACAAGCCGAGCTCGCCCGCGTGGGCTGCGGGCCTAAAGCGACCGTGGCCGAGCACGTCGATCTCGCCCGCGTCGGGCTCGAGCAGACCACCGACGATGCCAAAGCACGTCGTCTTGCCGGCGCCGTTCGGTCCGATGAGCCCGGTGATAGCGGAGCGTGGCGCCTCGAAGTCGAGGCCCGCGAGCGCAACGCGCGCGCCGTAGGCTTTGCGGACGCCGCGCAGAACGAGCGCGGCCGTCATGCGTCCCGCCGTGCGCGATAGCCGTAGCCACACGCAAAAAACAAAGTGCCGAGCACGGCGAGCATCACGAGCGCCGGGGCTCGATCGAACAGCTCGACGCGCCACAGATCCAGCATGTAGTTGCGCGGCACGAGCACGAGCAGCCCATCGGCGAGCCCCGGCACGTGATCGCGCACGTAATCGCTGTACCGCGCCACTCCGTAGATGACGCCGAGCACGAGCAACGAGCCGAGCGCGAGCGCGCGCGAGAGCGGCACCGAGCGCGTCAGGTGCGAAAGGCCGACCGCAAGCCCGACATACGCGAACGCGTAGACCGCGATCCGCAGCGAGAGCAACGCCAGCCAGCCGGCCGTCGCGGAGGCGTCGAAGCTGGCGAGCGCGAAGTAGCCCGTCAGCCACACGGCCAGCGCACCCGCGCACACGCCGCACGTCATCAGTAGCGCCTGCCCGACGAGCTTGCCCAAGCTGAAACTCAAGCGATCGGTGCGCAGCAGAGAGAAACGGATCGAGCCGGTGGCGAGCTCAGCGCTGATCGTCTCCGCAGCCGTGAGCATGATCAGCACCGGTAAGAACGTGAATCCTACCCAACCGTAGAACAGCGCGAGCGGTGGCAAGCTCGCGAGCTGCGACGCCAGCGCGTCATCGCCCACGAGCCGGCTGAGCATGCGCGTGAGCTCGGGCGAACGCATGAGCTCCGCGGTGACCGCGCCTGGCTTGCCGGGCTCTGCAACGGCGAGCGCTTGTGCCAGCGTCGCCTCGAGGCTCTCGAGCAGGTCGACGAACGCGAGCGTGCCCGCGACCGCACCGCCGACGAACAACAGCGCGAGGATCAGCACGCGCTTCGAGCGCAGCGCCTCATGGATCTCTTGCACGGCGACCACGGCGATGTCTCGCACGGACGACTTCGCAGTCGATAGGCTGGATGTGCTCACTTCGCGGGCTGCTTTGCGAGCTGCTCTTCGACGTATGGTTTCCATTGCTCGAGGTCGACGTAGCTCCAGATCTCGAGCGCGCTCGGATCGATCGCGTCGTTCTTTGCGCCCACGACCGAGTCCAGCTCCTTCTGACCTTCGTAGAGAATGCCGCTCACGTCGTGCCCGAGGCCGAGCGCTTGCGCAGGTGAAGGTGGTTCCTCGCTCGCGGCTTGTGCGATCACTTCCTCACCGTAGCCGGCGAGCTTGGCATTCATCTTCTGCACGCTGGTATCGACGCGCGCGATCTGCGCGTCGTCGAGCCCTGCTTGCGCGATCAACGCGCTGCGCGCGGCGGCAGTGCGCGCGCGTTGTGCCGTCACCAGCTGACCAAAACGACCGAGCAAGCCGCGGCCGCGCGGATCTTCGTCGGATGCGTCATCACGATCGCCTTGTTGCTGAGCGGGGATCGCCTGGGCGGGGGCCTGCATGCTCGGGCGACCATCGACTTCGAGCGGCGAAGCGCGCGGGTCCCGCGTGGGCTCGCCGCCGATCACGACCACATCCCCGGTCGCCGCAGGCCGCGCCTCGTTCTCACCGGCGTCCGGGCGAAGCGCGTGCGCGCCGACCTCTCGCGCGGAGGACGCAGCGACTTCGCGGCGCGCATCCGGCGCGATCGACCCGATGCGCGGCAGCAACGCTTGAAGCAGATTTGGACGCGATGCATGCGCGACCTCCATGCGCAGCGCATCGCGATCGGAGCGCACCGTTTCGAGCTCTCGTCGCGGCACAACGCCGCCTAGCACGTAACCGACCACGACCCCGATCGCGATGAGCACCACCGCTTTGAACATCATCGCGGCAGCATAGCAGCGCCGGCGTGGCGTAGAGCGTGACCATGGCTTGCCTGTCCGTTGCTGAAGAAGTCGCGCTTCATCTAGAGGCTTGCCAGACACGATCACAGCCCTACGGTGGGTGGATGGCGAAGACGCTGCGGATCGAGGTCTGGTCGGATATCGCGTGTCCGTGGTGTTACATCGGCAAGCGGCGGCTCGAGACCGCTTTGCGCGAGTTTCCGCACGCCGATAAGGTCGAGGTGAGCTGGCGCGCGTTCGAGCTCGATCCATCGGCGCCGCGCGTGCGCGACACGACGCAATCGCACAACCAGCGGCTCGCGAAGAAGTACGGCGTCAGCGTCGAGCGCGCCGAGGCGATGAACGCTCGGCTGCGCGAGGTGGCGTCGGCTGAAGGGCTCACGTTCGATTTCGAGAACATCCGCTCCGGCAATACCTTCGATGCGCATCGCCTGCTTCAGCTGGCAAAGAACCGCGGGCTGCAGGATCAGCTCGAGGAGCGGCTGATGCACGCGTACCTGTGCGAGGGCGCTGCGATCGGCGAGCAGGAGACGCTGCTGCGGTTGGCGATCGATGTCGGGCTCGACGCCGATGAAGCCCAAGCGCTGCTCGCGACCGATCTGCATGCGCGCGACGTGCGCGCGGACCAAGAGCGAGCGCGCGAGCTCGGCGTCGATGGTGTGCCGTTCTTTCAGGTCGGCACTCGTTTCGCGGTAGCGGGTGCGCAGCCGGCAGAGCTGATGCTGCGAGCGCTGACTAAAGCGTGGGACGAGCTGCCGGACCAACCCGAGCGGCTCCAAGAAGAAGGTGCCGTGTGCGGCCCTGACGGCTGCGAGTGACCTTTACTGCACGCGCGCGTTCATCACGACTTGATCGCCGTTGATCTCGAGCGTGACCGCAGACTCCATCGCGATGCGCGCGAGGCCGAGCATGGTGCTGCCCTGCGGCAGGCGCTGCAGCCGCTCGAGCGCGCGCGAACACGGTGGTCGCCGTGTCGGCCGCGTTGGTGATGTCTTCGTATTCTTTCTTGAGCAGCGCAATGCGCGAGAGCTGAGCGCGGTTCGCGAACCGGATGTCCGCCGACTTTCGCGCGCTCGAAAGCATGATGTTCAGCTCGATCATGCTCTGCACGTCGCCGTACTTGACCGCGTTCTCGAGCAGCTCTTGGAGCACGGGCCCACGCGACCGGCGATCTTGTCGCCCGCGCCTGCCGCGCACACGACGACGTACTGGCGCAGCGGCTCGATCGGCTCCCAGCTCAGAGGGAACTGCACGCTGATTACGGTCGCGTTGCGATCGACCGCCGGCACCGGCAGTCGATCGGTTGAAGGGCGACGTTCATTTTCGCGCATCAAGCGCCTAGTTGCACGGCGACGTGCTCCCCTCCGAACGCGCGGATCGCGGCCAGCGTAGTTTGCTGCCAGGTCACATCGGGTTTGATCACGAACAGCAGCACGTAGCGCCGCGACTCCGGCTCGCGACGAATCCATTCTACCCAGTCGATCAGCGATCGAATCGAGGAGCTGTTCATGAAGCGCAGCTCGGTCAGGTCGATCGTGACCTTCTTCAATCCGTCCGCGATCGCGGCAGCA
>JAYUYY010000307.1:0-2391 GCA_043752225.1 Sandaracinaceae bacterium
CCTCGTCGACGAACGCGAGGTCGATCGAGCGCTCGTTGCGCTTCGGGGGCTTTGCAGGCAGGGCTTGAACGATCGCGAGCGCGTGAGCTTCGCGCTCGGCGAGCCAGCCTCGGCGATCCGCTTTCGGCGCGGCGCGAGCCTCACGCCGGCAGCGATCGTTCAAGCCCTGCCTGCAAAGCCCCCGAAGCGCAACGAGCGCTCGATCGACCTCGCGTTCGTCGACGAGGAACACGTGCTCGTGGACCGCGACGGCCGCGCGCAAACCTACGATCTGCTCAGCATCACCGAAGACGCGGGCAGCGACACGCCGCTTGCCCATGCGACCGTTCTGGCGCTCTCGCCTTCGGGCAATCGCCTGGCGGTGATCGCCGACGACCGCATTTACATCGGCGATCTGCCTGCGCCCAGCGCGGTGCCTGTGCCCACGCCGAGCGTCACGCCAGCACCGACGCCGACGACAGCGCTGCCGCCCCCTGCCCCGCCTGAGCCCACCGATGTCGCGCGATAAGCGCTGCGCATCTGCCAGCTTTGTCTTTGCGATCGCCATCGCCGGCTGCGCCACGACGGCTGCCCCGCGCGAAGGCGCAACCGCCGACGATGGCTCGCCGCTCTCATCCCACGGCGCGCCGATCGTCGCGAGCCGGCACATCGATGCGAGCTTCATGGGCGCAAGCGATCACACCGGCCGCTCGATCGCGACCGCGCTCGGCAGCGCGCCCAGCGTCCGCAAGCTGGCGCAGCTACGCGGACGCATTCGCACGCAGCCGTTGATCGCGGCCGATGGAACGCTCTACGTCACCAGCGACGATGGCAGCGTGCTCGCGCTCGCGCCGAACGGCAGCGAGCGCTTTCGCGTTCAGCTGCAAGCGCGCGTGCGCGCGACACCGGTGCTCGCGAACGACGGCACGCTCTACGTGGGCACCGAAGCCGGCGAGCTGCTCGCGCTCGGCGCGCGCGGTGAGCTGCTGTTCCGGGTCCGCGTGGGTGGCCCGATCATGGGCGCGCTCGCGCTCGCACCCGATGGCAGCGTGATCGTAGCGGCCGACGGCCTCTACGCGTTCACGCCGCGCGGAGGGCTGCGCTTTCACTGGGTCACCGCCGACGCGCTGCGCTCCGCTCCGACCGTGCATCCGCAAGGCTTCATCGTCGTGGGGACCTCGCACGGCACGTTGCTCGCGATCACGATGGACGGGCGACTGCGCTTCGAGGTCAACGCCAACGGGGCGATCGAAGGCGCCGCGGCGATCGCGGACGACGGCTCGATCGTGATCGGCAACCTGCTCGGCGAGCTGCTGGTGTTCGCGCCGGATGGCGCGCTGCGCTTCGGCGCCGTGATGCCCGGAACGCTCCTAGCGACCCCTGCAATCGCGCGCGACGGCCGAATCGTGGTCGGCACAAGCACCGGGCTCTACGCGTGGACCCGCGAGCTGTCGCCGCTCTGGCATTTGCCTACACCTGGGCCGATTCGGGCCTCGGCGCGGATCGATGCAGCGGGAACGGTCCTGATCGGTGGCGAGGACGATTTCCTGTATGCGCTGAGCCGGGACGGCGCCTTGCTCTGGCGATATAGTCTCGGCTCGGACATCGACGCACCCGTCGCGCTCGGCGCGGACGGCACCCTGTACGTCGGCACGGATCACGGCGGGCTTTACGCTCTGCACTAACTCTTTGTTAAGAACTTGAAGAAGAAGACACAAAACCGGCCGCGCTCTCAGCGCGCCGAACGCAAGACCACCGATCGGGCCGCAACGCGTCCCACCGGTAAAACCATATCTCCCCGCCGCCCGACGATCGCGGTGCATCGCGGTCAGGGCGGCCAAGCCGGTCGCGGCGGACACGCAGGCCCCGCGCACGAGCGCGAAGGCACGCTGAGCCAGAACGCACGCGGCTTCGGCTTCGTGATGACCGAGGGCGAAGAACAAGACGCCTTCATTCCGCCCGACGCGATGCAAGGCGCGATGCACGGCGATCGCGTGCGCATTCGCGTCGAGCGCTCGCCCAAAGGCTTCTCGGGCCGCGTGCTCGAGGTGCTCGAGCACGCCGTGAAGTTCGTGAGCGGTCAGCTCCACGTCAACGAGGACGGCAACTGGCTCGAGCCCGACGACGAGCGCCTGCGCATGGCGATCGAGGTCCAAGGCGCCCTGCCGGAAGGCGCGCGCACCGGGCAAGGCGCGCTCGCGCGCATCGTGCGTTACCCCGAGCACGGCCGCGACAGCATGAGCGTGCGCGTGCTCGAGGTGTTCGAGCCCGAAGCGTTCGTCGAGCACGAGATCAAGCGTGTGCTGCTCAAGGAAGGCGTCCAAGAGGAGTTCCCGCTCGACGTGCGGCGCAAAGCCGAGACGCTCCCGCTCGAGGTGCCGGCGTCGGATTGGGAAGGCCGCGAGGATCTCC
>JAYUYY010000308.1:0-2387 GCA_043752225.1 Sandaracinaceae bacterium
CGCAGCGCGGCTCTCCGCGGCGGGTAAAAAAGTCATCGTGCTCGAGGACGGCGGCTACCACACGAGCGACAAGTTCACGCTCGAAGAGCGCACGATGATGCCGCGCCTCTATCAAGAGGCTGCGGGGCGCGCGACCAGCGATCAAAGCATGGCGATCGCGCAAGGCCGCGCCGTCGGCGGCACGACCGTCGTCAACTGGACGACCTGTTTTCGCACGCCCAAGCGCGTGATCGATCACTGGCACGAGCACCACGGAGTTACCGGACTCGATCACGCAGCGCTCGTGCCGCACTGGGAGCAGATCGAAAAACGCCTCGGCGTCGTGAAGATGCGGCTCGATCAGGTGAACCAGAACAACCTGGTTTCCTGGAACGGCCTGGACAAGCTCGGCTGGCACAAAGACTTGCTGAGCCGCAACGTCCGCAACTGCGCGCACACCGGCTACTGCGGCATGGGCTGCCCGATCGACGCGAAGCAAAGCATGCTCGTCACGATGATCCCCGAGGCGGTCAACGCCGGGGCCGATGTGTATGCGAACGCGTGGGTCGAAAGGATCTCGCGCGACGGACGCAAGTGCACCGAAGTCACCGCCAAGCTGCGCGACCCGCAGACCGATCTATGGAGCGGCGTCACGCTCACCGTGCGCGCGAAGGTCACCGTGCTCTCCGGCGGCGCGATCAACACGCCCGCGATTCTATTGCGCTCTGAAATCGATCCGAGCGGGCGCACCGGCAAGCGCACGTTCTTGCATCCGGCGATCGGCGGCGTCGGCGTGCACGATCATCGCACCGAGCCGTTCGTCGGCTCGCCGCAGTACGTGTACTCGGATCAGTTCGTCGATCGCGGCGACAAGATGGCCTTCTTGATGGAAGGCTCGCCGATGTTCCCGATGTTGGTCGGCAGCTTCAACAACGCGCTCGGCGAAGAACGCCAAGCGATGATGCAGCTCTTGCCGAACCTCTCGCTCACCGGCGCGCTGCTCCACGATGGCTTCGACGTAAACGATCGCGACGAAGGCGCCTCGATCACGCTCAAGCCGAACAAGCAGCCGAAGATCGATTACCCGTTCACGCCGCGCCTGGTCGAAGCTTTGCTCGCGGCGACGCGCGCGACGCTGCAGATCCAGCTCGCAGGCGGCGCGAAGCAAGTGATGACGCCGGCCGGTCACTACGCGCGCAGCCTCGAAGAGCTCGACCGCATCCTCGCCGACGCGCGCTACGAGCCGGGCAAGGTGCTGGTGTTCGTCGCGCACTGCATGGGCGGTTGCGCGATGGGTAAAGACCCGAAGACGAGCGTCGTCGACTCGAGCACGCTGCGCCACCACGACTTCGACAACTTGTTCGTCGTGGACGGCTCGGTCTATCCGACTTCACTCACGGTTAACCCGCAGATCTCGATCTACGGCCTCGCGTCGTGGGCATCGCAGCACGTGGAGGCGGCCGTTGGCTGAGCGCGTTGCAACGTGGCTAACTAGGCAGCGCTGTCGCGCCGGAGCTCCCCTGCGGGTCGCCGCGAGCGCGTGCGTGCTCGTGCTTTACGCATGTCTCGAGCAGCCCAAGCGCGAGGAGGGCCAGTGGCCGATCGCGCTGTCGGAGATCCGCGCGGCCGCGCCGAGCGATCCGGGCGAAGGCGCGTACCGCAAGACCTGCATCGCGTGTCACGGCGCGGATGGCAAAGGCGTGGCTGCGGGACAAGCGGCTGCGGGACAAGCGGCTGCGGGACAAGCCGGCAAGCTCGGCGCGGATTTTACGTCTCCAACCGGCCCGCTCACCAAGCAGGACGAGCTGCTGCTGACCTCGATCCGCGACGGTGTAACGGGCTCGATCGGCGTCATGCCTCCGCACCGCACGCTCTTAACCGAAGCCGAAGTGGTTGAAGTGCTCGCGTACGTGCGCAGGACCTTTGGCGCTGGTATTACGCCGATCGCGGTAGCGGCCGAAGCTAGCGATGCAGGCGTCGCGGGGACGACCGGCACGCCCTCCGGCGAGCACTAACGCGAGAAAAAATCCATGGCTTGGTTACAGCGATGCACGATCGTGCTCGCGTTCTGCGTGCTCGGCGCGCAGGGCAGCGCGTGTACGGACCTCGAGTTGGATGGGAACGACGCCGCGGCCGCGGATGCGGGCCCTGAGGGCGGCGCAGGTGAGGGCGGGCAAGCGGGCAGCTCAGGCAGCGGTGAACAAGCCGGCTCGAACGGCGACGCAGGCGGCACCGGCGGACAGAGCGGTGAAGCCGGGAGCAGCGGTGAAGCCGGGAGCGGTGAAGCCGGGAGCAGCGGCACAGGCGCTGAAGCCAGCTGCAGCCAAGATCCCAGCCTCTGCGACGACACGCTCGATTGCACCGACGATGCGTGCGACGAAAGCAGCGGCACGTGCACGCACGCGGTC
>JAYUYY010000309.1:0-2386 GCA_043752225.1 Sandaracinaceae bacterium
TGCACCCCATCGTCTTGAACGTTCGCCGCGATCAGCTGGCGCAAGTGCAGCGCCGCTTGCCACGGCGATTCTTCGAGCCGCAGCTCGGCGAGCTGGCGATGCGCGAACAACACGTCCGCGTTCACGGTGGCAGCGGCAGCAGCGCGCGGCTCTGTGCTTGCCTCCGCGCTCGTCTCCGCGCTCGTCTCCGCGCTCGTCTCCGCAGCCGAGCGCACCATCTGCTCGAGGTCGCGCACTATGTCGGAGCCGCGCTGCCCGCTCGCCAGCGCGCGCTCGACGCGTTTTCGCAAGCGACGCAGGCTGCTGTTGCTCTCATTCGACATGCGTGATGCCGGCTATATCTCGCCGCAGAAAGCGGTGCAAGCGCGGCGCAGCACAGCGCCTTGGGTGCAGCATGTTGGCGGGCGTCTCTTGCGCACGCAGAGCGCTATGTCGCCTTGCGTGCAAGCGCGATCAAAAACCCGCCGAAGTATCGGAAAGGCGAGTCGACTGCGCGGCGCTCTGCCATCGCGAGCACTTCGCGCACGATCGGCACGCGATGTACGAACGCTGCGGGAGTGAACACGCGTACCCCGCGTAGTCCCTCGAGCTGGACATCACGCGGCAAGAGCTCGCGCAGCGCACTAGGCGAATCCCAACGTGTGTACACGTCGGCTTCGGTGCGCCCATCACTGATGGGTTGCGGTCCAGCGATCCGCTTGGCGAGGTAGCGCAAGCTCCAGGGGTTATAAAACTCGAGGACCATCTGTCCACCCGGCCGCGTCACGCGCGCGATTTCCGAGAGCGCTGCACGGATGTCCGGCACGTGCGCCAGCACCTTGAAGCTGCACACGAGATCGAAGCTGTTGTCGGCGAACGGCAGCTGCGTCGCGCTGCCGACCGCGACCTGCAAGCCGCGGCGGTGCGCGCTCTGCAGCATGCCCGGTGAGAGATCGACGCCGACCGCACGCTGCGCGTGCTTGGCGAGGTGCTCGAGGATCAGGCCCGTGCCACAGCCGACCTCGAGCACGCGCTGATCCTTGCAGCGCGGCAGCACCACATCGAGCTCGAGCTCATCGAGCAAGCGGTGGTAACCGGCGCCGCGCGGGCGCTCGTACGCGGTGCTGAAATCGTCGTAGTACGCCTGGCTTTGCTTCTGATCGGTCATGTGAGCAGCTCGTCGTAGACGGACTCGTACATCGCGGCAACAGCATCCGGGTGATAACGCGAAAGCGCGGCCGATCGCGCCCGCTGGCCGAGCTGCTCGCGGGCTGTCGAGTCGCTCAGCAGCCCTCGCACGGTTTGCGCGAGCGGCTCGATCTCGGACGAGACCGCGAGCGCTACGCCATCCTCGGCGAGCTCGGCGGCTGCGGTGCCCTGCAGCACGATCACCGCACGCGCCAGCAGCATCGCTTCGATCAGCACCAGCGGCAGGTCCATCTTCGCGTAGAGGTCCTCCGAAGGCAGCACGACCACATCGCTGCACGCGATCAGCGCGTGGATGCGCGGGGTCTCGCCCAAGAAGCGCACGCGCGCGGTCGTGCCGAGCTGCTCGGCGAGCGCGCGCAACACCGATTCGGCTTCGCGTGCGGCCGGCGTCTTGGCGCGGCATGCGAGCACCAGCCACGCGTCGCTCGGCAACGCGGCATGCGCGCGCAACGCGCGTTCGGCACCGAGCGAGATCTCCAGATCTCCGGGATACAGCACGAGCGGCACGTCGAGCGGAAGGTCGAGCTGCGCACGTGTGTTGCGCCGTTCGTCGTAGCTCGCGACCGGCAGTGGCGCGACGGCTGGCGGTATCCGGCGCAGGCGCGCGGGCTCGATGCCCGCTCGCAAGAAACGCGTCTCGGTGTGGCGCGAGACCACGATCACGCGATCGGCGAACAACACGCGCTGCAGATCGACGTGCGGTGCAGGCGCGCTGCATACCGTCTGTACGGTGCGCATGAAGCGCGCGCGCGCGGCGAGCTTGGCCGCGCTCGAGCTGCGCGGGTTGGGCGCGAAGAAAAAATGCCAGAGGTCTTCGCGCGCGCCGGTCAGGAGCGATCCGAGCACGCGCGCTTGATCGAACAGCGCAGGCGCAAACCCTCCGTAGCCCGCGACCTTATCCGCATACGGAAAGCGCAGAGCCGCACGTGCAAGCCCAGGCGTCGCTTGCAGCGCGCGCTGCGCATCGCGACGCGTCATCAACACGGCCTGGCTGCGCGTGAGATGGCCCGCAATGTCCCGCACCAGATTTTTGCTGCTGTCATGCCACGGTGGTGTCACGGGCTTACTGACCATCAAAACGCGTCGCATTGCGCGCGGATGGTAGCCAAACCCACTCAAACCGCGAGCGTTCGTTTTGACACTGCCCGTCAGCACCCCACACAATGCGGGCATGCCTACGCGACCGTCGCAACCGTCG
>JAYUYY010000310.1:0-6279 GCA_043752225.1 Sandaracinaceae bacterium
GGTGTCATCGCACGAGATCGAGACGGGATTCGTGCCGGCGCCGAACTTGTCACAAACCTGGCCGAGCGTGATCGTCGCGCAGTTGCCCTGGCACTCGACCTTGACGGAGCCTTCGGCGAACGCCGGGGCTGCTGCCAACGCGAGGAACGAGCCAACCATCGCCACGAGTGAACCGATCTTCTGAGCTGTGAACATGAGTGTCTTCTCCGTTGCTTGTTTGAAGACACAGTGCGGCCCCGCCGCTTGCGATGATCGCAAGCAGACCGAGTAGAGTTGCCTCCCCGCCTGTGCAGCTCGATGTAGAGCAAGGAGCGGACCACGCGCTCAACCTAGCAAGAAGGCCCTCATATAAGGTTTGCGCGGCTGCGCGTCACGCCATGAACGGCGGTGCGTTCCGCCAAGCGCGGCGGGACCCGCCAAGCATGGCGGGAGGCTCAGCTCGCGCGTGGACCGAAGCTCGCCAACTTGCGCTCAAGCGTGCGCAGCGGAACTTCCAACAGCTCGGCGGCTTGTCGCTGGTTGCCGCCGGTGCGCGCGAGCGCTTCTTGGATCAACCGCGCTTCGTGATCGCGTAGCGATGCGCGCAGGCCGCGACGCTCGCTCTCGCGCGTGCTGGTGCTTGTGCCTGTGCTTGCCATGGCCATCATCGAACGCGCATTGCCATTGCGGCAGCTTCGCAAATGCTCTGGAAGCTCACCGACGCCGATCGCATCTCCGTCCGACAGCGTCACCGCGCGCTCGACGACGTTGCGTAGCTCCCGGACGTTCCCAGGCCAGTCATATCCAATCAACAGCGAAAGCGCGTCGAGCTCGATCCGCGAAACGCACGAAGCCATCGCGCGTGCGAAGCGCGCCAAGAAATGCTCCGCCAGCGGCGTGATTTCTTCGCGACGCTCGCGCAGCGGCGGAAGCTGCACCGCGAGGACGTTGAGCCGGTGATAGAGGTCGAGCCGAAAGCGCCCTTGCTCGACCATCGCTGCGAGATCGCGGTGCGTCGCGGCGACGACTCGCGCATCGATCGCGATCTCCTTGCTGCTGCCGATCGGACGCACGCTCCCGCCGTCGAGCACGCGCAGCAGCACCGCCTGCGCGTTCGGCGTGAGCTCGCCCACCTCATCGAGAAAGATCGTCCCGCCGCACGCCAGCTCGAACACGCCGGAGCGATCGCTGTCGGCGCCCGTGAACGCGCCGCGCTTGTGTCCGAAGAGAATGCTCTCGACCAAGCTCTCGGGCAGCGCTGCGCAGTTGACCACTTGCAGCGGGCCGCCGCCGCGCGGGCTGCATTCGTGGAGCTCGCGTGCGACCAGCTCCTTGCCCGTGCCTGTTTCGCCGAGCACCAGGACGGGGCTCGTGCCGCGTGCGACGCGTTCGATCACGCGTTGCAGCTCGATCATCGCCGAGCTGACTCGAATCACAGCGTCCTCCTGATCGAAAAACAACCTTCGCAAGGCGTCGCGCGCGCAAAATCTTGGAATACGCGAACAGTCTGCGAACGCCGACTTCGCATCGATTACAACTCGAGGTCAAGCAATGAATGCGTCGATTGCGTAGCGCATACGTAGCGTTGGATTCGGTTCCTATGGACTCGATCGTTCGCGCGACGCATCCGCCAAAATTGGCAGACATCATCGAGCGTGTGCGCAGGCTTTCGATGCGCGCGCGTTTGCGATCGATGGCATCGCCCTCTCAATACAAGTCGCAAAAACATTTCGGCGCGAATGCACTGGCCACTGTGGCTATGCGCAACGTGCATCCACGCCCCATTGCGCGGAGTCCACGCGACCTTATCTAGCGATCCATGCTCCTCTCTCAGCTCGCGAGCACATCGCAGCACGTAGCCGAAACGTCGGCGCGGCGTGGAAAGATCAGCGAGCTCGCGACCTGCCTCGCGCAGCTCGAGGACGCAGAGACCGAAGTGGGCGTCGCGTTTCTTGCGGGTGAAGCGCGCCAGGGCCGGATCGGCGTAGGGCATGCGGTGCTGCACGCGATCGCGGCTGCACCTGCCGGCGAGCCGACGCTGACCCTGCACGAGGTCGACGCCGCGTTGCAACGGATCGTGACCGCGCGCGGCGCCGGTGCGAACGGCGCTCGCACCCAAGCGCTGCATGCGCTGTTCAGTCGAGCGACCGCACCCGAGCAAGAGTTTCTCGACAAGCTGCTGCGCGGAGAGCTGCGCCAAGGCGCGCTCGAAAGCGTGATGCTGGATGCGGTAGCGCAAGCGTTCGACGTGCCGAACGCTTCGGTGCGGCGCGCGATGATGCTGCACGCGGATCTAGGCTCGATTGCGCGGCTCGCACGCGAAGGCGGTGACAGGGCGCTCGGCGAGCTGCGCTTGCAGCTCTTCCGCCCGCTGTCGCCCATGCTCGCCCAGACCGCAGCCGATCCCGACGAAGCGATCACGAGCTTGGGCGAAGCCGCGTTCGAACAGAAGCTCGACGGCGCGCGCGTGCAAGCGCATCGCGAAGGCGACGAGGTTCGGATCTTCACGCGTCAGCTCAACGACGTGACCGCCGCGCTGCCGGAGCTCGTGAGCGCGGTGCGCGCATTGCCCGCGCGCTCACTCGTGCTCGATGGTGAAGCGATCGCCTTGCGTCCGGATGGCAGGCCGCTGCCGTTCCAGACCACGATGCGGCGCTTCGGCCGCAAGCTCGACGTCGAAGACTTGCGCCGCGAGCTGCCGCTGTCCTCGCTGTTCTTCGACCTGCTGCACCTCGACGGTCGCGACTTACTCGACGCACCTGCGAGCGAGCGCGCGCGCGTGCTCGCGGAGCTCTTGCCCGCACAGCATCGCGTTGAGCGCATCGTCACCGCCGATCCAAGCGTCGCGAACGCGTTCTTCGAACGCGCGATCGTAAGCGGTCACGAAGGCTTGGTCGCAAAGTCGCTGATCGCTCCGTATGAAGCGGGCCGGCGCGGCGGCGGCTGGCTCAAGATCAAGCGCGCGCACACGCTCGACTTGGTCGTGCTCGCGGCCGAGTGGGGAAGCGGCCGGCGCAAGGGCACGCTCAGCAACCTGCATTTAGGCGCGCGAGCTAGTTACAGCGCTGTCGCGCCGGAGCTCGTAGTTAACAGCGCTGTCGCGCCGGAGCTCCCCTCCGGGTCGCTGAGCCCGGCTACCGGCTTCGTCATGCTCGGCAAGACCTTCAAGGGCATGACCGACGAGATGCTGGCGTTCCAGACCAAGCATTTGCTCGGGCTCGAGACCGACCGCGATGCGTCCACGGTTTACGTGCGCCCCGAGCTCGTGGTCGAGGTCGCGTTCGACGGTGTCCAGCGCAGCTCGCAGTACCCAGGTGGAGTCGCGCTGCGCTTCGCGCGTATCAAAGGCTATCGATTGGATAAGCGGCCCGACGAAGCCGACAGCCTCGAGACAATCCATGCGCTGGCCGAGGCGGGGGGAACGCTGGAGCCCGGAAGTCAACGATCTCGGTCCGATGCGGGCTAAGGCCGCGTCCCGATGGGCGCCGGGTGAACGAGCCCACTGCTCGTCCGATCGATGAGTCGTTACCCTCCCGTGTGGGGGAAGTGACCGATGACCGATTCGAAGATTGAAAGCGGTCCGCGACCGTCGGCTTCGAGCCAAGACGTGCGCGGCGCCAAGAACGTGGTGCTTTGCTCGGACGGCACGGGCAACAGCGGCGGCAAGGGCCACGGCACCAACGTCTGGCGCTTGTACAACTCGGTCGATCTTCACGGACACGTCGAGAACCCGCGGCTGCGCCGGCAAGTGGTGTTCTACGACGATGGCGTCGGCACCGAAGACTCCAAGCTCTGGAAGCTGCTCGGCGGCGCGTTCGGCTTCGGGCTCTCGCGCAACATTCGCGAGCTCTACGCGTTCCTGATCAAGAACTACCGGCCCGGCGACAACCTCTATGTGTTCGGCTTTAGCCGCGGCGCGTTTACGGCGCGCTCGCTCGCGGGTCTAGTGTGCCGCTGCGGCGTGGGCGATCCAGCGCGCAAGCTCGAGCCGGAGCAGCAGCGCGTGTTGCTCAGCGACGTCGCGCGGTTTCGCCTGATCGGTTGGATCTATCACTGCGTGCTGCGCCGCTCGGTCGATCCCAAGCTCAGCTTGACCGAGCGCACGAATCTCATGGTGCGCGCCGCGTTCAAGCGCTACCGCCGCGAGCATTACAAAGATCGACCGATCTGGCCCGAGTGGATGCGCAACGCCCTGCGCGCAATGTCCGATCGAATCCTGCCCGGCTTCAACGCCTACGCGGATACCGACTCCGCGGAAGACTTCAAGCGAACGTACTCGTACGGCGAGACCATGATTCGCTGCGTCGGAGTTTGGGACACGGTGGGCGCGCTCGGCGCTCCTTCGGAGGAAGTGCGCTGGCTGATGGATCGCGTGCTGCGCACTTCCTTCCACCGGCAAGAGCTGCACAGGAACGTCGAGCACGGCTTTCACGCGCTCTCGATCGATGACGAGCGTCAAACGTTCCACCCGGTGATGTGGCAAGAAAAGGGCCGCGACCCGAACACGATCGAGCAAGTTTGGTTCGCGGGCGCGCACTCGAACGTCGGTGGCGGCTATCCCAAGCAAGGACTCGCCCACGTGTCGATGCTCTGGATGATGCGCAAGGCCGAAGCGCTCGGGCTGCGCTTTCAAGCCGGCGCGATGGTCGATGTCGCGGATCAGGCGAACGTGACGGACAAGCTGTACGACCCGCGCGCTGGGCTCGGCGCGTATTACCGGTACAGCCCGCGCAGCATCGAGGACCTCGCGACGAAGTTCTCCGGCGGCCGCGCGAAGATCCACGCCAGCGTGTTTCATCGCATCGCGAGCGGCGTGCAGGACTACGCGCCTGCGATCTTGCCGCCGATCTTCGAGGTGGTCGATGAGCGGGGCGCGCAGACCGGCGATCGCTGGCGCTCTCAGGTGCGCGAGCTGGTTGAATCGCAAACCCGCTTGGCGCACATGCAGCCGCGCATCCGGCGCCTGATCCTGACCCGCAAGTTCCTCTACATGGGTACGCTGATCACGAGCCTCTTGCTGGCGGTCGGCACGCTCTCGCTTTGGCTGCGGCCACCCGAGCAGGCGCTCGACGCGAGCGCCGAGCGGATCAGGGCCGTGGTCGCGGCAGTTGTGCCGAGCTTCCTCGAAGGTCTCGTGCTGCCGCTCGCGCACTACTTTGGCAAGAATCCACTGCGGCTCGCGATCACAGTGGGCTTGCTGATCGCGATGTACACGCTGCGCAACGTGCTCGATCACAAGGCCCAGCAGCCGTTCATCGAGTTTTGGTCGCAGCTCCGCACCAAGCTGCTCGACGACCCTGCGCCTACGGAGGAACAGGCGGAGCCAAAGCGACAGCGCGAGACCGGCTGAGCTGATCCAAAAGCGCGTGACAAAAGGGCCGGGTTGCCCCCATTCACCATCGACGCCCTCTATAAGGTAGGGCGCGCGACCCCATTCCGATGAGCCTGCAACGCACACCGCGGCCTGGACCGCCCGCGCCCGCCGCGGCCCACGCAGGCATCGCGGCCGCACGGGCGCCGTTGGTCATACCCGCGGTGGGTGCGCGGCCGACCGCTCAAGCGGTGTTCGCGGAGCACGCCGCGTTCGTGCTGCGCAGCGTGCGGCGCCTGGGCGTGCGGCCGAGCGATGTCGAAGACGTCGCTCAAGAGGTCTTCGTGATCGTCCACCGCAAGCTCGACAGCTGGGACGGTACGAGCACGATGCGCACGTGGCTCTTCGGCATCGCGCTGCGCGTCGCGTCGGATCACCGGCGTAAGGCGCACATCCGGCGTGAACGCCTCGATGGACCGGAGCAGCTGCCGCAGACCTCGGTCGCAGCGCCGCAAGTAGAAGATTTACGGCGCAGAGAGCTGCGCGAGCAGCTGGCGCGCGCGCTCGACAGCCTCGATGCGCCCAAGCGCGCGGTGTTCGTGCTGTTCGAGCTCGAGAACGTTCCGATGGCCGAGATCGCACAGAGCCAAGGCTGCCCATTGTTTACGGCGTACGGACGCTTGCGCGAAGCGCGTGAGCACGTGCGCGCGTGCTTCGAGCGCGAGCTCCGGCGCGACGGCGCTGCGACGCTCCGGCACGACGGCGCTCTGACGCTCCGGCGCGACAGCGCTGTGACTAGGGATCGCAAGCCATGAGCGAACGAATCAACCGACCCGATTGGCTCTCGAGCGACGATGCCGCCGACAGCGCGCTGAGCGAAGCGCTCGCGATCGCGGGTGAAGAAGACGCGAGCGCCGAGCAGCTCGAGCGTTTGGCCGCCGGCCTTGCACCGCTGTACGGCTTGCAAAGCCTGACGAGCTCCGCGTCCG
>JAYUYY010000311.1:0-6276 GCA_043752225.1 Sandaracinaceae bacterium
GTCGCACCGGCAGTCGCACCGCACGAGCCCACGGCTGCACCTGCAGTTGATCTCAGCAGCGCGCCCGCGAGCGCTGCAAACCTCGATGCACCCGAGCCCGAGCACGCAGCGCATCCGAGCTCGACGCGGCGCGCGACCCCAAGCTCGCTGGGTCAAGAGATCGAGCTGTTGCACGGCGCGCAGGCCGCGTGGCGCGCGCACGAAGCGCCGCGCGCGCTCGCGCTAATCGAACAGCATCGCGAGCGCTTTCCGCGTTCGGCGCTGCGGCTCGAACGCGAAGGTCTGCAAGTGCTGGCGCTCTGCGAGGTCGGTCGCAAGGCGGAGGCAAAGGCGCTCGCGCGCAGCCTGCTGGCACGGGCGCCGCGCTCGCCGCTGCGCGGATCGATCGAAGAAAGCTGCGCATTGAAGTAGCGTGCGCGGGTGCTTCGCTTTGGCGTTCTGGGCATAGCCACCGGCTGCGCGCTGCTCTGGGCGAGCGGTGCTGCATTTTCCCAGCTCGCAGCGCCGCTGCCGCTCGAGCTTGCGTGGAGTGCGCCGGACGAATGCGCGTCAGCCGAAGAGGTGCGCGCGGAGCTCGAGCGCATCGCGCCGGCGCCGAGCGGTGAAGCGCTCAAGCCTCTGGCCGCGAACGTCGTGATCACGCAAGAGAGCGGGCGCTACCACGCGCAGCTCCACACCGAGCACGAGGGGCGCACCGGCGAACGCGCGCTCGAGGCGCAGGATTGCAAGACGCTCGTGCGCAGCATCACGCTGGTGCTCGCGTTGGCGTTTGGGCGTGGGACACAAGTCGAGGACACGAGCGACGGTACGACCGAGAGTGGCACCGGCGGCGCGACGCAAGGATCGACGAACGTTCCGCAACCGCCCGCTGCAACGGAGTCACCGCCCGAGCCGGTCGTCGAGACGCGCGACGAAGTCGATGAGCCGCTAGTGATGCGCTTTGGCCTGCTGCTCGGCGGTGGTGCGCAGCTCGCGCTCTTCCCCGTGGCGTCGCCGCAGATTCAAGCGGGCGCTGCGCTCGACTTCGATGCGCTCGCGATCGAGCTGCGCGTGGCGGCGATGCCCGCGGTCTTGAAGACGCTGACGAGCACAGCGGGCGATGCGCCGAGCGCGCGCTTCGATGGGCTCGCTGCGACTGCGCTCGGTTGCGCGCGCGTATCGCTGCTTTCGCTCTGTGCCGGTGCGCGTGCGGCTGCGTTGCGTGCTCAATCACGCGGCGTCTCGCAAACCGGATCGGCGACTGCGCCGTGGTACGCGCTGGTCGCAGCGGTGTCGCTCGCCTGGCCGAAGCACAGCGCGGTGCAGGTCGGAGTCGAGGGTCTGCTCGGGCTGTCGCTCAATCGGCCGCGCTTCGTGGTGCTCGGGCTCGGCGAGGCGCAGCACGTGCCGGTGCTCGCGCCCGAGCTGAGCTTGCTGCTGCGCTTTTGGCCGTGAAATTCGCGTCGGCGCGCGCGGGCGAATCGGCGCAATGCGCAACGAAAGAGTCAGCGCCTCGCCACTACATGCAGGTGGCTCTCGATGTCTTGATCGAGCTTCTCCCCAATGTTTGTGCTGCACGTTTGCGGCATTCGCTGGGCGCCGAAGGGACTCCGGATGAAATCCAATCAGCACGCGCGCGCCGGTTTGTGGATTGGCGTTGCAGTCGGCATATCAATGCAGAGCGGCGGCTGCAGCGGGCCGATCTCGAGCCACGCGTCGGGCGATCCGCGGGCAGGCATCGGCGGCGCGAACGCGGGCAGCACTTCGAGCAATGACCGCGACGGATCGAACGACGATCACAGCACCGCCGGCGCGAGCGGCGCGAGCGGGGCTAGTGGCACCGGTACGCTTCCGACGATGGACGCGCAGGCTGGCGCATGCCCGGCACCTTCGGTTACGCCGCTGTTCGCTGCGCCGGCGATGTCATCACCGATCGTCGAGCAGCGCGCGGATGGCGTGATCGTAACGCGCGGCGCAGGTCGCGTGCGCGGACGGCATGAGCTCGAGGGCACGTACAGCGAATACGGCGCGCTCTACTTCGAGAACCGCACCTACGGCTTTTCGATCGAAGATCACGTCGGGGCCGGTGGCAGCACGCTCGAGATCACGTACGAGCCGGAAGCACCGGTCAGCGTGAACGGCGCGCAGACCAACCTTCGCTGCTGGAAGATCTACGGCGACGGAAACGTGTTCCACACCAACATCACGATGACAGAGCTCTCGCCGCAGCTGCTGACCCACACGGTCGAACGCAACGCGCGCGAAGAGCGCGAGATGCAGGTCGGCGATGTGTTGGAGTTTGAGTTTGGCGTGTTCATCGCGGGCAATGGCGGTGGCGACCCGAACGCGATCGAAGGCCGCACCGCGTATTACACCGACACGTTTCGCTATCAGGTCGGCGTCGGCGGTCTGACCGCAGCGAGCGACGACACGTCCGGCACGCTCGGGCCGAGCGAAGACGCGATGCTCGGAGATGCGACCACAATCCCGTGGATCTACGTCGAGCCCGAGCTGTACTTCTCGCAAATGGTGCTCAACATGCAGCCCGAGCACGTGCAGGCGTTCGTGCGCGGGCGGCGCTTGTTCCACACCGACTTCGGCAGCGGCGAGCACAGTGAAGCGGGCAATCCGATGTTCGAGGCGCAGGCCGATAAGCTCGGGCCGATGTTCAGCGCGACGCGCTGCTCGAGCTGCCACGAGCGCGATGGGCGCGGCAGCCTGCCCGCGATCGGTGAGCCGCTGGTCTCGATGGTGGTGAAGCTGCACGCGCCGGATGCGCTCGGCAATCAGCTGCAGCAGCAAGAAGGTGTCGCGCGGATCGAGGCGTACGAGCCGCATCCGATGATGCTCGGCGACGGCACGATGATGATGCTGCAGCGGCCGCGCTTCGCGTTCGATGGTTTGGGTGCGGTCGATGCGCAGGAGCTCGCGCCTTCGATCCGCATCGCGCGGCAGATCCCCGGCATGGGCTTGCTCGAGGCGATCCCCGAAGCCGACATCCTCGCGCGCGCAGACGCCGATGACTGCGATGGCGATGGCATCTCGGGGCGCGCGCAGGTGGTAGCCGATCCGCGCGCGCCAGGCGTGATGCGTCTCGGGCGCATCGGCTGGAAGGCGGAGAAGGTCAGCATCGCGCATCAGCTCGGCGATGCGCTGAGCGCCGACATGGGCGTGAGCAATCCGGTGTTTGCGGAGAGCGATGGCAGCAGCGAGCTCGCAGACACGGACTTCAACGACCTGGTGACGTACACGAGCCTGCTCGCGCTGCCCGCGCGCCGCAACGTCGACGATGCGCAGGTCGTAGAGGGCGCGGAGCTGTTCCAGCAGATCGGCTGCGTGCATTGCCACGCGCCGAGCGTGACCACTGGCGACACGCATCCGCTGATCGAGCTGCGCGGGCAAGGGATTCATCCGTACTCGGATCTGTTGCTGCACGACATGGGTGAAGACCTCGCGGACGGAAGCGGTACGCCGCAAGCGAGTGAGTGGCGCACGGCTCCGCTGTGGGGACTCGGTTTGGTATCGACGGTCAGCGGCGGCGCGCACCTGCTGCACGATGGGCGTGCGCGCGATCCGATCGAAGCGGTGCTGTGGCACGGCGGCGAAGCGACGTTTGCGCGTGAAGCGGTCCGCAACCTGAGCGCGGAGCAACGCCAGGCGCTGCTCGCGTTCTTGCAGTCTTTGTAAGGGGCGCGCGATGACACACGACCTTCATTGCAAGCATCTCCTCGTCTTCGCGCTCGGGCTGGTCGCGTGCACCGGAGCGATCACCGATCACTCGCACGGTGAGAACGACTCACCGTTTCGTCCGGGCGCGATCGCAGGTGCTACCGGTGCGGCAGGCAGCCACGCGGCTGGAGCTTCCGGGCAAGCCGGCGTTTCGGGTGGGGCGTCGGGCGCAGGCGATGTCGGGCGGGTCGGTATCCATCGCCTCAACAACCTCGAGTACGACAACACCGTGCGCGACTTGCTCGGTGTCGCGTCGACGCCCGCGAGCACGTTCATCGCGGATGAGAAGGCGCTCGGCTTCGACAGCATCGCCGACGCGCTCGGCATGACCGAGGCGCAGTACGAGCAATACTTCAACGCCAGCGAGTCGCTGGTCGATGCCGCGTTCGCCGACGCGGCGTTGCGCGCGCCGATCATGCTGTGCGTGCCGAGCAGCGCGACCGACACCGCGTGCACCGAGCGCATCGTGCGCAGCTTCGGCGCGCGCGCGTGGCGCCGGCCGCTTGCCGACGCTGAGATCGAGCGGTTGACGCAGCTTGCGGGCGATGCGCTCGCGCTGGGCGAGAGCTTCGAAGGCGCGATCGCGCAGGTGGCAAAAGCGATGCTCGCATCGCTGCCGTTCTTGTACCGGCTCGAGCTCGACCCGAGCCCGGACAGCAGCGCACCGCATCCGCTCGACGCCTACGAGCTGGCCTCACGGCTCTCGTACTTGCTGTGGAGCACGATGCCGGACGAGGCGCTGTTCGAGAGCGCACGCTCGGGCGCGCTGCTCGACGACGATGCGCTGCGCGCGCAGCTGACGCGCATGCTGAGCGACGAGCGCTCGGATGCGTTCGTAGCGAGCTTCGGCGGTCAATGGCTCGGCATGCGCGAGCTGCGCAGCCATCAAATCGACCGCGAGATCTTTCCAGAGTGGGACGAGCCGCTGCGCGAGGCGATGATCAACGAGGGGCTCGCGTACTTCTCGGAGCTGCTGCGCGGCAATCGCTCGATGGATGAGCTGTTCACCGCCGACGTGAGCTTCGTGGACTCGCAGCTCGCCGAGCTTTACGGGATGTCGGGCATCAGCTCGGACGAGCCGGTGCGCGTCGAGGACACGAGCGATCAGCGCCGCGGCTTTCTTGGCCTAGCGAGCTTTCTCACGCTCACATCGTTCTCGTACCGCACTGCGCCCACGCTGCGCGGCCGCTGGGTGCTCGAGAACCTGTTGTGCGAGCACATCAACCCGCCGCCGGCCAACGTGCCGGAGCTCGACGACGAGCCCGAAGCGGGCGGCGACTTGGAAAGCCTCAACGTGCGCGAGCGGTTGGCGATGCACCGCGAGAATCCGTCGTGCGCGGGTTGCCACGTGATGCTCGATCCGATCGGGCTCGGCCTAGAGAGCTTCGATGCAATCGGTCGCTATCGCACGCAGTACGCGGGCGGCGATGCGGTGGATGCGTCGGGCATGCTGCCGGAGGGCGACGAGTTCGACGGCATCATGGAGCTCTCGGCGCTGCTCGCGGACGATCCGCGGTTGCTCGATTGCGCGAGCCAAAAGCTGATGACGTACGCGCTCTCGCGCGAGCTCGGCGACGCCGATGCGCCGTACCTCGATGCGATTCGCGCGCGCTGGAAGGACGAAGGCGCGACGTTGCGCGGGCTGCTCGAGCAGATCGTGCTGAGCGAGCCGTTTCGATACCGCCACGGCGAGGAGGCCGCGCCATGAAGCATCCCATCTCACGCCGCACGCTGTTGCGCGGTGCAGGCGTCGCGCTCGCGTTGCCGTGGCTCGAATCGCTCGCACCGCGCGGCACACGCGCGCAAGCCGCCGCGCCGAGCCCGCGCTACGTCTCGCTGTACTTCCCGAACGGCACGGCCGCGTTCTGGAAGCCGCGCGGCGAAGGCGCGGGCGACAGCTGGCAGCTCTCGCCGATCCTCGAGCCGCTCGCGCCGATGAAGCGCTACGTCAGCGTGCTCAGCAACGTCGCGAACTACTCGCCGTTCGGCGGTCACGTCGAGCCGAGCCACTCGAACCTCGGCGCCTCGACCTGGACCTGCATGAAGCCGAACGGCGATGGCAACAACGACAACGCGATCTCGGTCGATCAGGTGATCGCGAATCGAATCGGCTTCGCTACCACCCTCGCCTCGCTGCAAGTCGGGCTCTCGACGCTCGACTCGTATACGGATGGCCTGCCCGGCCAGCACTCACGCAGCATCTCGTGGAAGTCCGGAAGCGAGCCGCTCTACAAGCTGGTGAACCCACAAGCGGTGTTCGATCGCTTGACCTCGGGGCCGCTCGGCTCTGGCGTGATGGGCATGCCGGTCGACGATGCGGGCGCGATGCGGCGACGCGCGCTCAAGCAGAGCGTGCTCGACTTCGTGATCGAGAATGCGACCAGCGTGCAGCGCAAGCTCGGCGCGAGCGATCGCGCAAAGCTCGACCAGTACCTGACCTCGGTGCGCGCGCTCGAGCGCCGCGTCGCGGACTCGAGCATGCAAGTCGGCAGCGCGAGCTGCGAGCCGATCGAGCGGCCGGGCGCGATGTACTCGGTCGGCAGCGTCCCGGACGACTATAACCGTGGC
>JAYUYY010000312.1:0-6269 GCA_043752225.1 Sandaracinaceae bacterium
GATCAGTTCGCGCACACGCTCGTGCAGCCGCTCGCTGAAGCCTGCGCGGAGCACAAGCTGGCTCCGCCGCGCGTGGTGACCGAGACCGGTCGCGCGATGACGGCGCACCACGCGCTGATGGTCGTGAACGTGACCGAGGTCGAGCGCGCGCCGGAAGGGGCAGCGCCTGCTCCCGCACACGACGCGAAAGACGCGCACGAGCCCGCGGTGCTGCGGCATTTACGCGAGACGTACGCGTCGCTCGACAATCATCCCGCGCTCGAGCTGTACCTCGACGCGCAGCAGGCGCTCGCCGAAGGTCAAGCGGCATACGTGCTCGGCCAGCTCACGCTCGCGCAACGCGCACGGCTCGACGACTTGTTCTATGCGGTCGCGCACGGCGTTCGCGCGCGGCTCACCGGCGAAGAAAAAAGCCACCGCGCCGTGCTCGATGAGCTCAACGAACGGCTGGTCGACAAGTACTTCGCGAACTTCTCGGTGTTCGAATCGATCCCGGACGTGTGGGCGATCGATCAGGTCTTTCCGATCGTGCCGATCGCGCGCTTGAACGAGAAACCGGATCGCCGCGGCGTGATCGCCGATCTCACTTGTGACTCAGACGGCCGCATCGACACCTACGTCGAGTCCGAAGCGCTCAGCGCATCCTTGCCGCTGCACTCGCTCAAGCCAAATGAGAGCTATCGGCTCGGCATCTTCTTGGTCGGCGCGTACCAAGAGACGCTCGGCGACATCCACAACTTGTTCGGCGACACCGACACCGCCGACGTGCGCATGACGCCCGATGGTGGCTGCACGGTCACGCGCCAGCGCCGCGGCGACACCACCGACGTGATGCTCGACTACGTCGGCTACGCGCTCGCGGACCTACGCAGCGCGTATCGCTCGAAGGTCGAAGCCGCGAAGCTTCCGGCCGACGAATCGAGCTCGATGCTGGCCGCGCTCGAAGCGGGCCTCACCGGCTACACGTATCTGAATGAGCACGAACGGCCGTCGCGCTGACGGCGCGCGCTCTCAATCCCTGGGCCGGCCGAGCGTGATCGTGCCCAGGAAGATGCCGACCGTGAAAACCAGGACGCCCAAGTTGCCCCACACGGCGCCTTCGCATCCGGTCATGCCCGCCATCAGCGGTAGGAGAGCAGCGATTGCGAGAGCGTTGTGGCCGTTCTTCATGCGGTCTGTTGCTTCCTGATATGTGGGCGCGTGTCGTACGCCGGACTCTACTGCGGATGCCTCAGCCCTCAAAACAAGCGGCAGGGAAGCGCTTGTACTACGCCATGGATCGATCCGATCACGAAAAAATTGTCATAGTCACGTTGGTGGGGCGTTCGTGCGAAATCGTTGAAAAATACGGTGAATCGCGTGATTCAGCCCCGTTCTGTTATTGGGACACGATGCGCTTGAGCGCGCTGAACGCGCAGTCGATCGCGACTCGATCACCGCGAACATCCTGAGCCGCGCCGCTTCGGCTAAGGTTGCGAAATGGCTGAGTCGATCATTCCTGAGAGCGCGATGCTCTCATTGCCGATCCTCGCGTTGCGCAACTCGGTTTTGTTTCCCGCGTCGGTCGTGCCGGTCAATGTCGGCAGGCCGCGCTCGGTGCGGCTGATCGAGGAAGCATTCGGCGTCGATCGCCCGACGATCGGCGTGGTCGCCCAGCGCAGCACCGACGATGAAGACCCTTCGTTTCCGGGGCTGCACGAGGTCGGCACGCTGGCGCGCGTGCTGAAGGTGATTCGCCTCAGCTCGGGCCAGTACAGCGTCGTGCTGCAGGGGATTGCCCGCATGCGAATCGTCGAAGGCGTGAGCCGCGAGCCCTGCTTGCGCGCGCGCGTCGAGCGCTTGATCGATCCACTGCCGCGCGATGAAGAGGTCGATGCGCTCGGCGCGACGCTGCGCGAAGCCAGCCGCGAGCTGATGAAGATCTTGCCGCAGCCGCCGCGCGAGGTTTCGGTCGTGCTCGAAAACGTTCAAGAAGCCGGTGCGATGTGCGATCTGATCGCGTCGCACTTGCCGCTCACGTCCGAGCAGAAGCAGCAGATCTTAGAGACGCTCGACGTGCGCATGCGGCTCAAAATGGTGCTCGATCAAGTGCGCCGTCAGTCGGAGATCCACCGCGTTAAAAAAGAAGTCGCGGACATGGTGCAGCACGAGATGAGCCGCTCCCAGCGCGAGCTGCTCCTGCGCCAGCAGATGCGTGCGATCCGCCGCGAGCTCGGCGAAAGTGGCAACGAAGACGAGGAGCTCGAGCTCTTGCGCGATCGGCTGAGCAAGTCCGATCCGCCGCTCGAAGCCGACAAGGCGGCGCGCCGCGAGCTCTCGCGCATGAGCACGATGAACGCCGCGAGCGCGGAGTACCAAGTCTCGTTCAACTATGTGGAATGGATCGCGGACCTGCCTTGGAAGAAGGCGTCTTCCGATCGCATGGACGTCGCGGAAGTGCGGCGCGTGCTCGACGAGGATCATCACGGCCTCGAGCAACCGAAGAAGCGCATCCTCGAATACGCGGCGGTGCGTCGGCTGCGCACCGATCGCAAAGGACCGATCTTGTGCTTCGTCGGTCCGCCCGGCACTGGCAAGACCTCGCTCGGGCGTTCAATCGCG
This sequence comes from Sandaracinaceae bacterium, assembly GCA_043752225.1. Taxonomy (GTDB): domain Bacteria; phylum Myxococcota_A; class Polyangia; order Polyangiales; family JAFGIB01; genus JAYUYY01. The sequence continues at coordinate 2,602 of JAYUYY010000312.1, forward strand.
CGCGCGACCGGTCGGCAGTTCGTGCGCATCTCGCTCGGCGGCGTGCAGGATGAAGCGGAGATCCGCGGTCACCGGCGCACGTATGTGGGCTCACTTCCGGGACGGCTCGTCGCGGGCTTGAAGAAGGCCGGTGCGAACAACCCGGTGTTCGTGCTCGACGAGATCGACAAGATGAGCTCGGACTTTTCCGGCGACCCCGCGAGCGCATTGCTCGAAGCGCTCGACCCGGAGCAGAACTTCGCGTTCGTCGATCACTACCTCAACGTGCCGGTGGATCTCTCGCAGGTGATGTTCATCACCACCGCGAACAGCAAGCACACGATCCCGAGCGCGCTGCTCGATCGCATGGAGGTGATCGAGATCTCCGGCTACACGCGCGACGACAAGCTCGCGATCGCACGCCAGTTCCTCGTGCCGCGTCAGCTCTCGGAGCACGGCCTCACGCCCGACCACCTCGAGATTACGGATGCTGCGATCGAGCGGCTGGTGACCGAGTACACGCATGAGCCCGGCGTGCGTCAGCTCACGCAGCAAGTCGCTGCCATCTGTCGCGATGTCGCGGTGCGCGTCGCGCACGGCCAGAGCGAGCACATCGATGCCGACGGCGCGTTCGTCGCCAAAGTGCTCGGCCCGCCCAAGCGCGAGCCCTCGGTCGCCGAGAAGATCAACGCGCCGGGCTACGTGACCACGCTGACCTGGACGCCTGCCGGCGGCGACGTGCTGCTGGTCGAAGCGAACAAGATGCAAGGTCGCGGCGAGGTGCACCTCACCGGACAGATGAGCGACATCTTGAAAGAGGCCGCGGCGACCGCGCTCTCGTACGTGCGCTCGCGCGCGCATCGCTTTGGCCTCGCGGCAGATTTCCTGAACGGCATCGACGTGCACGTGCACTTGTCGAAGGGCGCGATGCCCAAGGATGGCCCCGCGCTCGGTCTGCCAATCTTGCTGTCGCTGATCTCCGTGTTCACGGGCATCAAGCTGCGCCCGGAGATCGCGGTGATGGGTGAGATCTCGTTGCGCGGAAAGGTCCTGCGGATCGATGGCATCAAGCCCAAGTGCCTGGCCGCGCATCATGCGGGCATCACGCAAATCATCTTGCCTGCTGCGAACGGGCGCGACCTCGAGGAAGTGCCCGAGCAGATCCGACGTGAGCTGACCGTGCATTTGGTTGCGAACGTCGAGCAAGCGCTGCGCATCGTGCTGATGTCGAAGCTGCCGGGCGTGCGTAAGGTGCCGACCGCTCCCAGCCCGCCTGCGTGAGCTTGTTTGCATGAGCTTGTTTGGATGAAGGCAGCGCTTCAGCTCACCAGCATGCGTGTCGCGCTCGGCGTTTCGCTGGTGCTCGGAGCCGTGCTGTGCAGTGTGCCGCTGCTCGGCGTGCTCGGGCTCGAGAGCGCGCTGGTGCTCGGCGTGGTGTTGCCGAGCTTGTGTGCGCTGGTCGCAGCGCGGCTCGCGCTCCGCAACGAGCGATCGACTCCGCAGCGGATCGCGCAAAGCGTGGGTGCGGCGTTGCTCGTGCTCGGCGTGCCGGTCGCGATGCTTTCGCTCAACGCGCTGCGCGTGCGCAACTGCGAGCCGCTGCAGGGCATCGTGTTCATCGTGCTCGGACCGCTCTTCGGCTGTGTGCTCGCAGCGCTGTGGGGCACGGCCGCGGCCTTGCTCACGCGCTCGCCGAAGCTCGCGGTCGCGCTCGCGCTGCTCGGTCCGCTCGGTGAGATCGCGTGCGCGCTGCACAACCTCTACTGGACGCCCGCGGTGTTCGCCTACGGGCATTTCTTCGGCTACTTCCCCGGCTCGCTCTACGACGAGCTGATCGTCGTGCCCTGGCAGCTGATCTTGCTGCGGATCGCGACCGCGCTCGCGATCGTCGCGCTGCTCTGCTTGCTGCTCGCGCATTCCGAAAGCAATAGGCTGCGGCTGCGACCGCTCGCGGGTGCGTGGCCGATGTCCGCGCTCGCGCTGCTCTGCGGCGTGCTCGTGCTGATCGCCTATACGCAGCGCGTCTCGTTCGCTCAAGCCACCAGCCGCGAGCACATCATCGAGCAGCTCGGCGCGAGCGTCGCGTCCAAGCGCTGCGATCTCTACGTGCCGCGCGAGATGCGTAGCGATGATCGCCAGCGGCTCGCGGACGACTGTGACTTCCGCGTTCAACAGCTGGAGGAATTCTTCGGCGTGACGCAGCGCGAGCGGATCGCGGTGCTCGCGTTCCGCAACGCGAACGAGAAGAAGCAGTTGATGGGCGCGGGGCAGACCAACATCGCCAAGCCCTGGCGCCGCGAGATCTACATCGAAGCCGGCGAGTGGCCGCACAGCGTGCTCGCGCACGAGCTCGCGCACATCGTTGCGGGCAACGTGGGCATGGGCCCGATGCGCATCACCGGCATGTTCTTTGGCCTCGTCCCCGACATGGCGTTGGTCGAAGGTGTCGCGGTCGCTGCGGCGTGGTCTTCGAGCGCGCCGTCGGGGCTCTCGCCCCATCAATGGACCGCCGCGATGCTCGAGCTCGGTCTCGCGCCGCGCTTGCACGATGTGCTCGGCACCGGGTTTCTCGGGCAGCAGAAACGGCTCGCGTACACGTACGTCGGCTCGCTCGTGCGCTTTATCGCCGACACGCGCGGCAGCAAGGCGTTGCGCGCGTTCTATCAGACCGGCGACGTCGCAAGCGCGGTCGGCATGCCGCTCGATGCGCTCGAGCAGCAGTGGCACGCCTACGTGAAGCAGGTGCCGTTCCCGGACGCCGCGCGCGCGCTCGCGACGCAGAGGTTCTCGGGCGGCAGCGTGCTCTCGAGCGTGTGTCCGCATACGCGCGCCGCGCTCAAGCAAGATCTCGCCGGCGCGCTCGCGGCCGCAGACGATGAGCGGGCGCTGACGGCTTGCAACAAAGTGCTCGACATCGATCCGAACGACGTGAGCACCCGCGCGACGCGGGTCGGGTTGCTCGGCCGCACCGGCGATTCGCGCAACGCGCTCGCGCAGCTCGCGCAGTTCGAGCAGAGCGATACGAACGCTGCGGTGGTCGCTGGGGCGCGCCAGTTGCTCGCCGACGAAGAGTTTCGGCGCGGCAATTTCGACGCCGCGAAGCGCGCCTACAAAGAGCTGCTCGCGGCGCCGCAAGAGCGCGACGCGTTGCGGCTCTTGCAAGTGAAGTCGCTCGCGCTCGAAGGCTCTGCGCGCCAACGCAAGCTGCTGTTCGATCTACTCATTGGCGAGCCCGGGCGCGCGACCGACGGAGCGACCGCGGTGTACTTCGCCCGCGAGCTGCGCAGCGAGCGCAGCGATGGCTTGCCGCTCTACCTCGAGTCGCGCCAGCTCTACTTTCAAGAACGCTTCGAGCCGAGCGAAGCGCTGCTGTTGAGCGCGCGCACGCTCGGCTTGCCTTCGCCCGAGCTCGATACCGAAGCGCTGCGCATGCAAGCGGTTGCAGCGTTCGTGCGCGGCGATCTCCCCGCCGCGCGCGCATTGTTCAACGAGCTCGCGCGCGCCCCCGACTCACTCGGCTACGCCATCGAAGCCCAAGACTGGCTCACCCGCATCGCCCACACCGAACGCAGATAGGGGACGGTTCTCGGAAACTCGCAAACGCATTCGTGCAGGGGCGGGGAAATAGGCGGGGAAATAGGGGACGGTTCTCGGAAACTCGCAAACGCATTCGGATTTCCGAGTTTCCG
>JAYUYY010000313.1:0-14960 GCA_043752225.1 Sandaracinaceae bacterium
CCGTCGACTTCCCGACCGCCGGCGACGTCAATGCGATGGACGAGGTGCCCACGTCGTCTTGGTACGACGCCGCGCAGCCGGCGCGTTTCCCGTCGGACGTGGTGCCTCCAACGCTACCGATGGTCGCGATCGCAGAGTCCCCGGTCATCGCCGAAGACGCGCTCGTGGTGAAGGACGCGCGTGGCGCGCGCTACGAGCTTCTCTCCGATCCCCCGGAGAACAACGGCCTGCTGACCGGCGCCGAAGTGCTCGGCGGCTACCTCCTGCGCGGAGTCGGCCTCCGTGCCCCCCGTTCGTGGGTGCTCGCCTTGCCCGAGGCTGGAATCACGAGCGACGGAGACAAATCGTCGACGGCACGCCTCACGAAGTGGCTCGCGAAGAAGGCCGCGACCGCCGACGGCGGCCGACGCGTGAGCGCCACGCTCTGGTCGGGCGGTGTCGATATCGGGGTGTCTAGCGATTACTCGAAGCGCAGCGACGACCCGAACGATCGGGTCCCCCATGCCGACCGGCGAACGCTCCGCGCGATGAAGGTCTTCGCGCACTGGATCGGGTGGTCCCAGTTCAGCGTGAAGTCGACACGCGACGTCTACATCGGCAGAGGGGGCGAAGGCCATTTGCTCCACTACTTCGTCGGCCTGAGCCGCGCGCTCGGCACGCAGAACCTCCACGCCGAAGACACGGTCGACGAGACCGGCGGCGGCCTCGGATGGAACCTCATCACGCTCGGCCTCGCCCCGCTCACGGTGACGAAGGCGCGCGTCGGACCGCTCCCGTCGGTCGGCTACTTCCCGAGCACACTCGTCCCCGGCGACTTCGACGTATCGCCTCCTTATTCGCCCTTCGTGCGGTTCAGCCCGCCCGACGAGTACTGGGCCGGCAAGCGCCTCATGGATTTGCCCGAAGAGGTCCTCGTCGCCGGTATCGAAGGCGCGTTCTTGCAGCCGGAAGCGGGGCGCCACCTCACCGAGGTCCTCACGAAGCGCCGCCGCCTCCTCATCGAGCACGCGATGACCGTGGTCACCCCGCTCGATGTCGCGACCAGCGTGAAGCGCGAGGTGTGGGTGAAAGATCGCGCGATCGTCGCGGGCGTCGCGAAGGCGAGCGAGACCGAATACGAGATCAGCTTCCTCGATCACGACGGCACCGAGCGGGCGCCGCCAGCACGTATCCGCGCGGCGGGCGAGCTCACGTCTATACGGGTACCGAAGCAGCTCCTGTTCGGTCTGGTCGTGCTCCACATCCGCGCGGTGCGCGCGGGCGTCCCGTCGCCGCGAGCGTGCGACATCCACGTGAGGGCCGATCGCGTGAGCGCTCGGGTCATTGGCGTCCGCCACTAGAGACTCGGGCGCGCAACGTGCAGAGGGTTGGTGCATGACACACGCATCCCTCTCGGAACCGGCGCAGGCCATCGAGCGGCTGCGCACCGTTTGCGCAGACGCCGTCGCGGGGTACCGCGTGGCCGCCGCGAGCGTGCAGACCCCTCACCTTCGAGCGCTGTTGCAGCGGAACGAGGTCGAGCGTGAGGAGGTCCTCAGCGTGCTCACCAACGTCCTCGTCGATCTGGGAGCGCATCCGGCCCACGGCGGCTCGTTGACCGCCGCCGTCCACCGAGGCTGGTTGGGTGCGCTCGGCGCTTCCCACGCCGATGACGCGATCACCCGGGAGTGCCTTCGCGGCGACCAGGTGACGGTCGCAGCATTCGCCGAAGCGCTGTCGCACGAGCTGCCCGAGGCCGCTCGTGCGCGGGTGCAGGCGCAGCTCAACCGCGTCCTCGTGGCGCTCGAACGGCTGTCCGGGAGCGCCGCGGCAGCGGCGGAGCTGAGCTAGCTCCTCCTCTCTTCGATGAGTACGAGCTCACGCGAACGTGCCCGCGGTCTCCGCGCAAACGATGCTGCATCTCGCAGTCTTTGCGTCGCCGGCCGCGCGTGTGAATGGCTCGACCGGGTCGCCAGTACGCCGCAGGAGATCGAGCGCATCTGCGCCGAAACCGGTGCGCCACCCGAGCTAGCGCTCCACGCGCTGGACGCCGACGAGCTCGCGCGCGTCGATCACCATCCGGGAGGCGCGATCCTCGTCGTCATGCGCGTACCGAGCGCCGACCACGTCGGCGACGAGCCGATCCGGACCATTCCGCTCTCCGCGATCCTGATCGGCGACCGTATCGTGACCCTTCTACCCGCGGAGCTCGGGGTGGTTTCCGCCGCGCGCGCCTCGCTGGTGCGCATGCGCAGCGAGTCGCGCGCGGGCGTCCTCATCGCCCTAGTGCTCGCCTCCGCCGACCAGTACCTCACACACCTCCGCGCCATCGAGGCTGCGGTGAGCGTCCTCGAGGCCAAGCTCCAGGCATCCTCACGCAACGAGGAGCTCCGCCGCTTGCTCGCGCACCAGAAGAGTCTCGTCCACTTCCGCACCGGCATCGGCTCGAACCTGATCATGCTCGAGCGGCTGGGCAGAGACACGCGCATCTTCTCCGAGCCGGCAGACCTCGAGCTCCTGGACGACGCCTTGGTCGAGATGCGTCAGGCCGCCGAGATGACCGCGGTCTCGAGCACGATCCTCGGCGAGATGATGCATGCGCTCGCCTCGGTCATCTCGAACGACCTGAACGTCGTGATGAAGATCATGACGGCGCTCATGATCGTCATCGCCGTACCGTCGATGGTCGCGGCCTTCTATGGCATGAACGTGGAGCTACCCGGCCAGCACCATGGCCGAGCGTTCCTGATCGTCGCCGGTGCGGCCTTCGCCGCCGCCGGCACGATCGTCGTCGTCTTCCGTCGCGCTCGCTGGCTCTAGACGGCTCCGCGTGCGACGTGGGCGTTGGAGACGCGATCGAGCACCTCCGGCGGGAGCTTCGCCTCACACGCGGGGTAGAGCTCGCGCTCCTCGAAGCGAACGTGCTCGGCGAGCAGCGTGCCCAGCGCGAGCATCGAAGACGTGCTGCTCTCGGTGACCGCCGCGAGCAGCTGCACCATCGTCGCGTGGTCGTCACGTGTGCGCTTGACCAGCTCGTCGACCCCCTGGCCCTCGAGGGCCGCCAGGAGCATCTCCTCCACGACGAAGTGAGGCGCAATCTCGGCTTCGAACCGCTCCCTCACGAGGGCGATGGCCGCGGCATCCATGGCGCGGCGTGCGCCGACCGCGGCGATGAAGCGCGCGAGGACGAGCGCATGGTGATGGTCGCGCGAGAGTCCTCGCAGTCGTTCGTCGCGTTTCACGGGGTCACTCGCCCGCCGGCAGCGGGTCGCTGATCGGCGTGATGAGAGGCTCTGCAGCGCCGTCGCTCGCTGTTCGGTCCCGCCGCCCGATGCCCGCGATGAAGGCGATGACCACCATCGCGCCGATCGCGAAGAGTGTATCGCCCGGCACACGCAGCCACCGCAGCGTCATCATGTACGGCTGTTGCATGAGCTCCGGGCTCCGAGCGTATGCATAGCTGTGCTCGACGGACGCCCACGTCTGGACGAGACCGATGGGCAGGACGCTGAGGACGACCATCGCGAAGAGCCCGATGTTGATCGACCAGAAGCCGATGGCGAGCATGCGGCTGTTCCAGTGCGCCGTCGGACGCAGCGCGCGCATGCAGAAGAGGACGAGGCCGATACCGAGCATGCCGTAGACACCGAAGAGAGCGGTGTGCGCGTGCACCGGCGTCGTGTTGAGGCCTTGCATGTAATAGAGCGCGATCGGCGGGTTGATCATGAAGCCGAAGAGGCCCGCACCGACCAGGTTCCAAAACGCGACCGCGACGAAGAAGTAGATCGGCCAGCGATACTTCTGAACCCACGGGCGCGAGCGAGACAACTTCAGGTTGTGCCAGGCCTCGAAGCCGACGAAGAGCAGCGGCACGACCTCGAGCGCGCTGAAGACCGAGCCCAGAGCGATCACGAACATCGGCGTTCCCGAAAAGTAGAGGTGGTGCAGCGTGCCGATGATGCCGCCTGCGAGGAAGATCGTGGCAGCGAGCACGGTCGCGCTGCCCGCGCTGACGAGGCTAAGCAGGCGCAGTCGCGCGAACAAGAACGCGATCACGACGGTCGCGAACACCTCGAAGAAACCCTCGACCCACAAGTGCACGACCCACCAGCGCCAGTACCCGGCGACCGCGAGGTTGGTCGTACGTCCGTAGCCGAGCGCCGCGCCGTAGAAACCCGCGATCGCGGCCGACGCGATCACGAACAGCGTGAGGATCGGCTTCTGGTCGTCGTTGCGGCGCAACGCAGGCAGGAGCGCGCGCACCATGAGCGCGAGCCACAAGAAGAGGCCGACCCAAAGCGCGATCTGAAAGGCGCGGCCGAGATCGATGTACTCATAGCCGCTGTGGCCGAAGTAGAACCACGCGTCCTCGGAGAGCAGCTGCTTGACGCTCAGCCATTGACCGGCCATCGAGCCCAACACCACCACGAGCAGCGCGCCGAAGAGCACGTTGACGCCCAGCCGTTGGAAGCGCGGCTCGATACCGACCGACGGACCTATGTATAAGCCGGTCGCAAGCCACGCTGTCGCGATCCAAAAAATGCCGAGCTGTACGTGCCAGGTCCGCGTGATCACGTAGGGCAGATATTGGTCGAGCGGGATGCCGTAGAAGCCGCTGCCTTCGACGCCGTAGTGCGCGGTGATGACGCCCATCACGACTTGCAACACGATCAGCGCCGTGACGGTCCAGAAGTACTTCATCACGGCGAGCTGCGAAGGCGTCGCTCGAGAGCCGAGCAGCGGATCGTCGCTCGGGATGTCGTCCGGCGGCAGCTCGCGCTTTTGCGCCGCATACCAAAAAGCCATCGCACCGATGCCCGCGAGCAACACGAGGATGCTCACGCCGGTCCAGACCACGGCTTCACCCGTCGGGCGGTTGCCGATCAACGCTTCGTGCGGCCAGTTGCTCGTGTACGTGACCGTGTCGTTTGGACGATGGGTCGCCGCGGCCCAGGAGCTCCAGAAGATGAACGCAGCGAACCGCGCTTGGCGCACGGGATCGACCAACGCGCCGGCTGGAATCGCGTACTCGCTCCGGCCTTTCGCGAACACATCGATGAAATGCGCCGCATTGGCCGCGTACGCGCGCGCGCGCACGGGCTCGATCGTTAGGGTCTGCGTTTTTGGATCGTACCGATTGGTACGCATCATCGTCTCGAGCCGCCGCTGCAGCGCGCCCTGCGGCTCGTCCGCGATCGCGGCGTAGGGCCGGCCGTGCTCGGCGCGCGCCCACTCGTCCAAGATGAACACGGCTTCGCGATGCAACCAGTCGGCGCTCCAGTCGGGTGCGACGTAGCTGCCGTGCCCCCAAATAGAGCCGACCTCCATCCCTCCGAGCGATTGCCAGACGTTCTGACCCGCGCTGATGGCGCCCGGCCCGACCAACACGACGCCCTCGGTCGTCACGACGCGCTCCGGGATCGGCGGCGCTTGCTGATAGATGCGCACGCCGGTGAACAGCAGAACCGCGAACGATCCAATGAGCACTATGCTGAATGCGATCCACAGTCGACGCATGAAGGCCCCCTCTTGAGCCGGCCCATTCGTGAGCCCGCCAACCGGCGTGCATGAGGCGCCGTTCGGAGCGGCTTCTCAACGCAAACCGCGCTCGCGCAGCCGATTGCTCCAAATCACCACACTCATCGCCAATCGCTCCTCGCGTCGGATAGCCTGTTTAGGAGAGTTTGCGGCTATTCTCGCAGCGCATGAGCACAGCGCACCGCACGGCGCCCGAAGCGACGAGCAAAATGCCTTCGGGCATCCCGTTCATCATCGGCAACGAGCTGGCCGAGCGCTACAGCTTCTACGGCATGAAGGGCCTGCTCACGGTCTTCATGACCAAGTACTTGCTCGACGCGTCGGGCGCGAAAGCACCGATGAGCGATGCGGAAGCGACCGCGGCTTATCACCAGTTCACCGCGCTGGTGTACGCGACACCGTTCATCGGCGCGCTCGTCTCGGACGTGTGGCTCGGCAAGTACCGCACGATCCTCAGCGTCTCGCTTCTGTATTGCGTCGGGCACTTCGTGCTCGCGATGGACGAGACGCGCACCGGGCTCGCGATCGGCCTCGGCCTCATCGCGCTGGGCGCGGGCGGCATCAAGCCGTGCGTGTCCGCGCATGTTGGCGATCAGTTCGGCGAGCAGAACCAACACCTGATCGAGCGCGCGTACAGCTGGTTCTATTTCTCCATCAACACGGGCGCGTTCGCTTCGATGCTGATCGGGCCGGTGCTCCTGCACCGCGTAGGGCCGTGGGCGGCGTTCGGCGTGCCCGGCGTGCTCATGGCGATCGCGACGATCACCTTCTACGCCGGCCGCAATCGCTTCGCCCACATCCCACCCGCGGGCAGGCAGTTCACGCGCGATGTGTTCAGCAAGCAAGGCCTCGCGATCGTCGGCAAGCTCGCGCCGCTCGTCCTGTTCATCGCGATGTTCTGGTCGCTGTTCGATCAGACCGGCTCATCGTGGGTGATCCAAGGCCAGAAGCTCGACACGAATGTGCTCGGAATCTCGATCTATGCCGAGCACGTTCAAGCGGCCAATCCGGCGTTCGTGATGCTGTTCATCCCGCTCTTCAGCTACTGGCTGTATCCAACGATCTCGCGCGTCTTTCCGCTCACGCCGCTGCGCAAAATCGGAATCGGGTTCTTCGTGATGGTGCCCGCGTTTCTCATCCCCGCTTGGATCGAGATGCGGCTCGCGGCCGGCGAGCAGCCCTCGCTCATGTGGCAGCTGCCCGCGTACTTCGCGCTCACCGCCGCGGAGGTGATGGTCTCGATCACCGGGCTCGAGATGTTCTACACGCAGGCTCCCAACCGGATGAAGTCGTTCATCATGAGCCTCTACTTGTCGGCGGTAACGCTCGGCAATCTCTTCACCTCGTGGGTGAACCACGCGATCCAAACGCCCGACGGCAAGTCCTCGCTGCAAGGCGCGAGCTACTACCTGTTCTTCGCAGGCGCGATGCTCGTGACCGCGATCATCTTCGTGGTCTATGCCACGCGCTATCACGAGCAGCGCTTCGTGCAGGGCCAAGAGCCTACCGCTACGCCGCTTGGCGCTTAGCTTTCTGCCGAGCTTCAGATCTTTCCGCTGACCGGAGTTGTGCTGGATGACGCTGCCCAAAGACCTCGTAGACCAAGCTCGCGCTTTTCTCGCCGACGACCCCGATCCCACGACGCGCGCTGCGCTCGAAGCGTTGATCAGCACCGGCGATGCCAATGCGCTGGCCGCGTGCTTCGCGGTGCCGCTGACGTTCGGCACTGCGGGCTTGCGCGGCGAAATCGGCGTCGGCCCCGCGCGCATGAACCGCGCCGTGGTCGCGCGCGCAACCGCCGGCCTGTGCTTGCACATGCTCGCCGCGATCCCGGATGCAAAACAGCGTGGCCTGTGCATCGGCTTCGACGGCCGCCATATGAGCCGCGAGTTTGCGGAGGAGGCCGCGAGCATCGCCGCCGGCATGGGCATTCGCGTGCATACGTTCGCAACGCCGGTCTCGACACCGCTGCTCAGCTTCGCGGTCGTCGATGCGCGCGCAGCCGGCGGCGTGATGGTGACCGCGAGCCACAACCCCGCAGCCGACAACGGCTACAAGGCGTATTGGGAGAACGGCGCGCAGGTCATCCCGCCGCACGACCGCGCGATCGAAGACGCGATGGTCACGGTGGCATCGGTGCTCGCGCTACCGCGGCTCGACGCAAACGCGCGCAAGGCTAAGGAGCTCGAGAACGCGCTCGGCGAAGAGACCGAGAAGCGCTACTTCGCCGGCGTCGCGAAGGTCGCCAATCTTCCACCGCGTACGCCTGCCAAGCCCGCGCGCGACATCGCGATCGCGTACACCGCGCTGCACGGCGTGGGCGAGCGCTTCGTGCGCGTCGCGCTGCGTGATGCGGGCTTTACGAACCTGCACAGCGTGCCGGAGCAAGCCGAGCCGCATCCCGACTTCCCGACGGTCGCGTTTCCCAATCCCGAAGAAAAAGGCGCGATGGATCTCGTGATCGCCTTGGCCGAGCGCGTGAATGCGAAGCTCGTGCTCGCCAATGATCCCGACGCCGATCGACTCGCGATCGCCGCGCGCGCGCACGACGGCAAGCTCGTGCAGCTCACCGGCAACGAGGTCGGCGCACTGCTCACCGATGCGTTGCTCGCGCGCGTGCCTGCGAAGTCGGGGCTGATCCTCAGCTCGATCGTGAGCTCGCCGTTGATCGGCGTGATCGCGGCGGCGTACGGCGCGCATTGGGAGCCCACGCTGACCGGCTTCAAGTGGATCGCCAACCGCGCGATGGTGCTGCAGGCCGAGCGCAACCTGCCGATGACCGTCGGCCTCGAGGAAGCGCTCGGCTACTCGGTCGGCACGCTCGTGCGCGACAAAGACGGTGTCTCGGCCGCGCTGTGCGTCGCGTGCATCGCGGCCGATCTCGACGCGCAAGGCAGCAGCATCCTCGAGGCTCTCGACACGCTGGTAAAGAAGCACGGCGCATACGCGAGCGGCCAGCGCTCGGTGCGCGCTGCAGGTCTCGATGGTCCTGCACGCATGGCCGCGGTGATGCAGCGCGCGCGACAAACGCCGCCGAGCGCGATCGCGGGCTACGCGGTGAGCTCGGTGATCGACTTGGCGAACAGCTCGAGCACCGGCAAGCCGAGCTTCGATCCAACGGTGCTTCCTTCGAGCGACGTCGTGATCTGGGAGCTCGGCGAGCACGGCCGCATCGCGCTGCGCCCGAGCGGAACCGAGCCGAAGCTCAAGCTGTATGTCGACACGTGTTGTCGAGCGAGCGTTGGCGAAGCGCCCTCCGCGACGCGCGCGCGCGCACAAGCGCTGCTGACCCAGCTCGCCGATGAAGTGAGCAGCCGCCTCGACATGTAGAGGGCTCGCTCGAAAAGAGCGCGAGCGGCGCAACCCGCACGGCTCAGCTCGGTTTAAGCGCGCCGAGCTGTGAACACACGTGCGAGGCGAGATGGCAAAAACGAGCTGGGCTTTCGCGACCTTGAGCTTGCTGCTGTCGATCAGCGCGTGCGCCACGGATCGAGCGACCGACGATGCCGGCAGAGCTGCGGGCAGCGACGAGGACTCGGGCAGCGGCGGTACGGGAGGCGCGTCGGGGAGCAACGCGAGCCACGACGCAGGTGCTGACGCGTATGTCTGGATGCCGCGCGACAGCGGCACCGCCGGCTCGAACAGCGCGGGCGGTAGCGGTGGCATCGGCGGCAGCGGTGGCTCCAGCACATACGACTCGGGCCTCGCCGGCCGCATGTGCGCTGAGCCGCGCATGCCGCTGCCCGATCTGGTTTTGCCACGCTGCAGCGTCGCGACGCACGACTGCATCGCGGGTTGCATGACCGCAGCCGATCCCGAAGCGTGCCGCGAGACCTGCATCAACGCAGACACGACACCGGCCGAGCCGACCTACGGCCTCATCTGCGCGTCATGCATCTACTTGCAGCTCTTCGCGTGCGTCGATGCGACTGACTGCCACGACGGCGTCGCGGAGCTGTTCTGCTGCATCGAGGACAACTGTCCGACCGGCAGCGCAGAGAATTGCACCGAGCTCGAGTGCGGAAGCGAGCTCATGGCCGCGCTCACGTGCGGTTACTACGCCAAGCGCGATTGCGTCGAAGTGCTCGGCGAGGCGATCTCCGGCTGCTTCGAGACCCCCACGGACGCAGGCCTATGACACGCACGTCCAAAGTCGCGCGCGTGAGCTACGCGTTGAGCGCGCTGCTCGTGTTCGCGTGCGCGAGCGAGCCCGAAGCGTCGCCCGCAGCCGACCACACTGCGGGCAGCGGCGGCGCAGGTGGCGACTCGAGTAACCCCGATGCAGGTCAAGCGAGCGAGCTCGTCTACCTCACGCCGGTGCAACACCTCACGCGCGCCTCGATCGCGCTGCGCGGCCTGCGCCCGGCGCGCGACGAGCTGGAAGCGGTGCTGGAAGATCCCAACTGGGTGCCGGCGATCATCGACTACTACCTCAGTACGAAGGAGCTCGGCGCGGTGATCCGCGAGATGCACGAGGAGACGCTGCTTACCGGCGTCGACCCCGTGATCTATCCGGCGGGCTTCCCCGCGATCGGCGCGCTCGCCGGCCTCGAGCTCCAAGCCATCAATACGTCGGTGGTGCAGGCACCGGTGCGCTTGATCGAGCACGTGGTGATGAACGATCGGCCGTACACCGAGATCGTCACCGCCGACTACACGCTCGCCGACGACACCGTCGCGACCGTGTGGGGCTTGCCGTACGACTCGAGCGGCGATGCCTGGCAAGAGACGCACTACGAAGACGGCCGGCCGCACGCCGGAATCTTGTCGGACTCGTTCCTGTTCACGCGCCACTCGACCACGTTCTCGAACAAGAACCGCGGCCGCGCAAACCTCATCTCGCGCGCCCTGCTCTGCTCGGATTTTCTCGACCGGGAGATCCCGATCGAGGCCGGCATCGACCTCTCGGATCCCGAAGAGGTCGCGAACGCGGTGCAGAACAATCCGGCCTGCGCGAGCTGCCACAGCACGCTCGACCCGCTCGCCGCGTACTTCGCGTCGTTCTATCCGATCTACGTGCCGTCGGATCTCGAGGCCTATCCGTTCACGTCGTTCGAGCCGACCTTCGCGCGCATCTTCAGCGTCAGCGAGCCCGGCTACTTCGGCATGCCGGGCGGTGATCTCCGCGACCTCGGCACGCACATCGCCGAAGACTCAGTGTTCGCGCTGTGTACGGCCAAGCGCTTCTTCAGCCACCTCGCACAAGTCGATCAATCCGCGGTGCCGATCGCGCTCGCGAACGAGCTGCAAGATGTCTTGGTCGACAGCGACATGAACGCGAAAGCATTGCTCAAAGCGATCGTGCTCAGCGATGCGTTCCGCGTCTCGCACACGACGAACGAGCAAGCCGGCGAAAACGTCGCGGGGCTCAAGCGACTGCGTCCGAGCGCGCTCGGCCACATCGTCGAGCAGCTCACCGGGTATCGCTGGCGCACTTCGTTGCCGATCGACATTGGCACCGGTGGACAAGTCGGCGACGTCGATCTGATGGAGGACAGCTTCTTCGGCTTCGAGGTGCTGGCGGGCGGCATGGATGGCGTCAGCGTCACCCGGCCAAGCACGACCACCAGCGCGACCGTCACGCTGGTCGCCGACAACCTGGCAGCGCGCGCGGCGCAGTATGTCGTGGGCGCGGACTTCGCCGAGCCCGATCATGACAAGCGCAGGTTGCTCGCCATGGTCGAGCCGAACGTGACCGACGACTCGAGCGTACGCGCGCAGCTCGTCGATCTCTCACTCGTGCTCTACGGCGAGCAGCTCGAGCCAAACGATGATGCCGTGAGCGATGGCGCGAGCCTGTTCGCGAGCGTGCTCGCCGCGAGCGATGCCGAGCACGCGTGGGAAGTCACGCTCTACGCGATGCTGCAAGACCCTCGAATGCTCCACTACTGAGGCGCGAACATGATCGACCCCACCGATTCGAACGCTCGTTCGCGCATGCTCGCCGGTCTCGCGCCGCGCCTTACCCGCCGCGGCATGCTCACCGCTTCCGCCACCGCAGCCGCATGCGCCGGCTTGCCGTCGTTTCTGCAACGCGGCCATGCGCAGAGCACGACCCCAGCCGCGCCGAGCCCCGCGAACAAGCTGATCATCGTGCTCGCTTCGGGCGGTTGGGATCAGACGTACGCGCTCGATCCCAAGCTCTTCGCGAGCGGCGTCGATTCACCCGAAGGCACCGAGCAACGCTTCGGCGACATCCCGATCCTCGTGCATCCGTCACGACCTTCGGTCACCGACTTCTTCACGCGCTACGCGGATCGCGTCGCACTGATCAACGGCTTGCAGGTGCGCTCGTTCGTGCATCCCGATTGCATGAAGCGCGTGCTCACCGGCAGCCCGTCCGAGACCACGCCCGACATGGGCGCGATCGCTGCGTTCGAGCGCGGCCGCGAGCTGCCGGTCCCATACTTGGCGCTCGGCGGCCAAGCGCGCAGCGGGCCGTATGCTGCGGTCACCGGTCGCACCGGCACGACCAATCAGCTCGCAGCGCTGGTCGATCCGACGGCCGCGTATCCGAGCGCGAACGGCGGCCTCTTTCCGGAGACGGGCCTAGTCGCAAGCGACGAAGAACGCGCACGCGTTCGCCAATACCTCGACGCGAGCACCGCACGGCTGGCCGCGACGCGCGGCGCCAACGGCTACAACAAAAAGCGCATCGACGACTTCAGCGCCTCGCTCGATCGCGCCGATCGCTTGCGCGCGTTCGCTCGCGAAAACGGCGCAGGCGATCGCGACTACACGCTCGACCTCGGCGTGCAGATCCCGCTCGCTGTGCGCGCGCTCGAGCAAGGCTTGTCGTGCGCCGCGCTGATGCAGACCAACGACTGGGACACGCACCAAGGCAACGAGCGCCAGAGCACGCTGCACGAAAACATGTTCGGCGCGCTCGGCGTGCTGATCGAAACCCTCGAGAGCCGCGCATTGCTCGACGAGACGCTGGTGCTGGTGCTAAGCGAAATGGGTCGCACGCCGAAGCTCAACGGCGACGCCGGCAAGGATCACTGGCCGGTCACGAGCGCGATGCTGCTCGGCGCCGGTGTGCGCGGCGGGCAAGTGCTCGGCGGCACCGACGACGAGCTCGGCGCCTTGGCGCTCGATCTCTCGACCGGCACGCCGAGCAGCGGTGGCGAGCAGGTTCAAGCGAGCCACTTGGTCGCCGGCGTGCTCGAGACCCTCGGCGTCGATCCCGCGACCTATCTGCCCGACGTGACCCCGTTTCGCGCGTTCCGCAGTTAGAGCCCATCCAGATGCGCTCTAGCCCCGCTTGAGGTCGGACTCGCTACGCGATTGCGCGCGGAAAGTGATACAAGGGCGGCGGCTGCGGAGACCGCATGAACGCTCGCAAGATCATCCTGGCCGCCCTGGGCCTCCTCATCGCTTGCTTGTTCGCAGTCGGCCGACCGCTGCCGGTGCAAGCTCAAGCGCCACAGGCTCCTGCCCAACCGGCGCCCACCGCTCAGCCTGTGCCAACAGGGCCTGCACCAACAGGGACTGACGCTCCCGCGACCGTGGCTCCTGCGACGCCCGCGCCCCCGCTCGCGCCTGCACCGCCGGCGACCTCCGAAGGCGCGCGCGAGCACTTTCGACGCGGTGAAGCTGCCTATCAGAAGGGCAACTACCCGCTCGCGATCGAGGAGTGGACGACCGCGTACAACGCCGATCCACGCCCGCGCATCCAATACAACGTCTACCAAGCGCATGAACGCTTGGGCCAGCTCGGCGAAGCCGTCGAAGCCTTGCAGCGCTATCTCAGCACCGCCGATCCGGACGACCCGTACTACGCCGACGCCACCGCGCGCATGGCCGCGCTGCAACAGCGCTTGCAAGCCACCGGCATCCGGCTCGTGGGCGGCGTCGACGGCGCGTCGATCAACATCAGCGGTCACGACTGGGGTCGGCTGCCGCGTCCCGATCGCGTCCCGGTTCAGCCCGGCAATCACCGCGTGATCGTCAAGCTCGAGGGCTACCGCGACTTCACCTCGAACGTCATCGTGCCCGCCGGCCAAGTCGTCGACGTGCCGATCCAGATCGAGCGCCTCGCCGGCAGCGACCAACCGCTGCTCCCGAATGACGGCGCGCTGGCAGCGGCCGTCGACACCGGCATCAGCCCGCTGCCGTTCTACATCGCGAGCGGCGTGCTCGCCGCGGGCGCGATCGGCACCGCGATCTGGATGATCAATCGCTCCTCGGAGCTCGATGGCTGCGACTCGCAGTTCTTCTGCTCCGAGAAGGACGCGGTCACGACGCAACGCACGATCGCACTGGCCAGCACGATCACGCTCGGTGCCGGCGCCGTCGCCTTGCTCATCGTCGGCGTCGTCGTCGGCGGCGGTGATAGCGACAGCGAGACCGCGAGCGCGTGCGTTCCTACCCTTACCGGCGCGACGTGCCGGCTCAGCTTCTGAGAGGTCTTATGTTCGCGCGCCACGCCGTTGTCCTCTTTTCGAGCGCATGTCTCTGGGCGCTCAGCGCCGGCCTCGCGACCGAGCTGTCGGGCTGCACCGATGCCGGCAAGTGCCTTCGCGGCGCGCCAGGCTGTCCGTGCACGCAAGACGGCACCTGCACCGACAGCGATGACGAAGACGGCGACGACGTGGTCTGCAATCGCACGACCTTCCTCTGCGAGATGGCGGCAGGCGACCGCGACGCGGGTCCTCCCCCGGAGGTCGAGTGCACCGGCGACACCGTCGCCGAGGTCTGCGGCAAGTTCTGCGACGCGCTGTGCGAGAACCAAACGCGCTTTTGCTTCGACTCGACGTGCGGCGCCGATGCGTGCTCCGCGGGCGGCGAAGTCTCGGGCCCGTGCACGCAGCAATGCGACACCGTCGCGTGCGCACGCGAGCTGTGCATGAACCAGGTCGACGAGACGATGACGTGCGAGACCTTCGGCTTCGAGGCCGATGGCGAGTTCATCAACCTGTGCCTCGATGCCGATCCGCTCTGCGTACCGATGCCCGAGCTCGGCTGCACCAACACTTGCGGCACGAGTGACGGCGTCGATGGCCAGCTCGTCGCCAACGACCGCTGCGAAGATGGACACGACGAAGACTCGGTCTCCTCGCGCTGCCCGCGCGGCACGGACTGCGAGGACTGCGGCCCGCACCCATGCGTCGCGCCCGGCGACGAGTGCGTAAACCACGGCGACTGCTGCGGCTTCTTCGGACCCGGCGCGCTGTGCGTGGACCCCGACGGCCCCGAGCGCCCAAGGACGCCCTACTGCCTGGTGACCTGCGACACCAGCGAGTGCGACGACGGCTTCACCTGCACGCCCACCTTGGGCGCAGGCTCGGTCTGCGTCGCGGACTAGTACAGCTGCCCGGAACGACTTCGAGCGCGTTGCATCGTCCGGCAAGAGCACGCGCCAAGGTAAGCGTGAGCTTCGCTCACCTCGTGAAGGGGTGGGGCCCGATGGGCTTTGCCCAGCGGGCGGGGAAACGGCGCAC
>JAYUYY010000314.1:0-2374 GCA_043752225.1 Sandaracinaceae bacterium
CCAGCGGGCGTAGCTCGCAACCGCTCACTTCGCGTCGTCGGTCGTGCACGAACGCGGACAATCGATGCAGGACGTCGGCTATCGCGTCTAGATGAGCGCGGCGTTGAGCGCTGCGCGGTCCGAGCACGAGCGAGCTGCCGGCGAGCCTTCGCAACGCGCGTTCGATGTGAGCTGCGGGCGCGGGCATCACGAGCAGCGTGCGATCGTCGGCGGCGG
This sequence comes from Sandaracinaceae bacterium, assembly GCA_043752225.1. Lineage (GTDB taxonomy): Bacteria > Myxococcota_A > Polyangia > Polyangiales > JAFGIB01 > JAYUYY01. The sequence goes on from JAYUYY010000314.1 coordinate 217, forward strand.
CTCCGTGCGCGTCCGCGAACGCGATTTCCATCGCAACGCGCCCCTCGGGCAACGGCCAGGCGCGCACGCCGAGCAGGGCGATGCTCTCGCTCGTCGCGGTGACCATCACACCGAGCAACCGATCGGCTGCTTGCGGCGCTTGCGGCACCGCGTGTGAAAGGCGCGTCTTCGCGAGTCCCATCAGCTGCCGAAACGTGTCGCGAACACGCGCTGCGTTGTCGACCATGTCGACCGCGAGATCAGCGTGATCCCAGACCCGCAGGTCGGGTGATGCGAGCGAGATGCGCACGGGGAATCCGATGCGGCCCGCTTCGACGGCTGCCCGCGACGCGCTCGAGCACAGCTCTTCGAGCGGCGCCGGTATGCCGTAGGGCGCGAGCGCATTCTTGCTCGCCGGGTCGGAGAGCGCGCGCCGCGGTCCAAAGAGGATCTCGAGCACCGCCTTTTCGTCGATGCCTTCGACCGTCGCCTCGACGCGCGAGCTGGTGCGGTCGGTGTTGCGCAACGCGATCAATGCTTCGGCCACGTTCGCCGCGGACCCAAGCTCGATCGGCACGCTAGGTTTGTCTTCGGGCGCGATCGCGACAATCGACGGACGCGAAGTCACGAAGCGCTCGCCGCTGCGCGCGCCTTGCGTCTGCGCATCGCGCAAACGCGTTCGATCGGGCTCGGGTAGCATCCGCAGCGATGCCGTCCAAGGCTGATCGATGCGGCTCGCGAGCAAGCGCAGCGCGGCGATCAGAGGTCCGACCTCGCGCACGGCTGTGAGCCCGAGATCGCCCGCGACGTCCCGTAAATGATCGGCGTGGCGCGAACGTTCGAGCAGCGCAATCACGCAACCTCCGCGCGTGGGCGTAGGAGGCATCGGCATCGACCGATGGCTGAGCTCGATCAGCCGCTCGAGCGACGGTGCGCTCACGGTGGCGATCGCGATGATCTCCGACATGCGCTGCAGCAACGCCTCGGCGATCGGGTCCGCGACCACTTCGGGCGCGACCTCGAAGCCGAGTTGCTCTGCGGTCTGCAAGCACTCGACCGCGAGCTCGGCGCAGTCACATAGGATTCGCACGGGCAGCATGCAGGGTCGTGCTTGGGCGGGAGGGGGAGCGGCGCCGATCGGTCGGCACCTGGTTCGCGCTCGGTTGGCGCTTGGTAGGCAAGTGTACTCCGCTAGGCAAAGGTCGCGAATTCCGCGCCGACCCTGCGCGCGCTCGCGTTACGCTGGGCGCCTTCTGAGGTTAAAGGGGCGTTGACGGTGTCCTGCTTGTCCGGCCATTTCGCGGTGATGCGCACGTGTTGGATCGCGTGCTTGCTCACGTGCGTGCTCACCAGCGCCGCATGCTGCTGTCTTGCGTCGCGTGCGCGGGCGCAGACCGCCGTGGGCCGCGACTCTGCGAGCACGCTCGCCGAAGGCCGCCGTCATTTCCAGCTCGCTGGTGAGCACTACCGCGCAGGTCGCTTCCGCGAAGCGCTTCATGAGCTGCGTGTCGCCGACAGCCAAGTGCCAAGCCCTGAGCTGTGGTTCAACATGGCGCGCGCGCTCGAGCAGCTCGGTGAAAACGACGAAGCGATCGCCGAGTACCGGCGCTACATGGAAGCCCGCCCCGACGCCGCAGACGCGAGCGAGGTGAGCGCGAAGGTAGCGGCGCTCGAAGCGCTGAGCTCGCAGGACCAGGCCCGAACGATCGACTCGCGCGCGGGCATCCGCATCGACTCAGACGCCCCCGGTACGCGCGTCATGCTCGATGGAAAGCCGATCGGGCAATCGCCGATCGAGAGCATCCAATGGGTCGAGCCAGGCACGCACATGCTCCAAGCCGAGCGGGCAGGGCATGCACCGTTTCGCGCCGTGCTCACCGCTCCGTCACGCTCGATGGTGGTGGGCGCGATCGCGATGGAGCCGCTTTCCGACGTGACGAGCGGGACCTCAGACGGCCGAAGCGATCGCGGTACGAGCATCGCGGCGTGGCTCGCGGGCGCGGCCGCGGCTGCAGCTTTGGTCGTGAGCACGGCCGCGCGCGTGTCCGCCGAGAGCGATCGCAGCGCGGGCGATTTGGGTGCAGCGAACAGCGCGAATCGCGTCGCGGACGTCACCCTGGCAGGCACGCTCGCGTCGAGCGCAGCCGCTGCGATTTTCTACCTTGCGGGGTCGCGTTGA
>JAYUYY010000315.1:0-2372 GCA_043752225.1 Sandaracinaceae bacterium
CAGTTCTTCGTCGCCGCATTCGGCCTCGGCGCAGCGTGGTTGCCGATCGAGCTCGGGCTCGCGACGTTACAGCTGCTGGGCGTACGCTTGTCGCAGAGCTGGGCGACGCGCGTCTCCTCGGTCGTCGTGTTCATGCTGCTCGGCTGCGCGTTCGTGCACCTCATGCTCGGATCGACGCAGGTGTTCGGCGGACACATGGCCGGCGGCGTGCTCGGCGAAGTGATGGGCGAAGTGATGCGCTCGCTGGTCGGCTCGGCCGGCGCATACGTGATCTGCATCGCCGCGCTCTTGATCACGCTGGTCGTGCGCACGTCGCTCTCGGTGATCTCGCTTTCACATCGCATCGGCAGCGGCGCAGCGGGCTCGCTGCGCTCGATGTACCGGCGCTCGATCGACAGCGCGCAAGCGCTCGGCGATGCCTGGCGTGAAGCACAAGCGATCGAAGCCGTAGAGCGCGCACGGCGCGAAGCCGAAGCCGCGCCGAAGATCGTACCGACCGCAGCGACGCGCCCCGGGACCGTGACCGCACCCGGCTTGCCGCTGATCGCAGCACCAGACGAAGAAGACGACGACGAGCGTGCCGACGAAGACGAAGAGGAAGAGCTCAAGGCGCTGCCGGCACCCGTCACTGCTCCCGCGCCCAGCGCAAAGGCACCGCGCGGAGCCAAGAGTGAGCCGGTGATCGTCGCGCCGGTGATCCAAACGCTCAAGAAGAAGGGCCGCGAAGCAGGCCTTGTGACCGAGGTCGAGAGCGATGGCCGGACCTTCGTGTTGCCGCCCACGTCGCTGCTGGCCGAGGTGCCGGAGAACACGTTCAAGATCGACGAGCAAACGCTGAAGGACAACGCGGTCCGCCTAACCGAAAAGCTCGAGGCCTACGGCGTACGCGGGCGTGTCGACGAGATTCACCCCGGGCCCGTCGTCACGATGTACGAGGTCGAGCCCGCGAGCGGCACCAAGGTCTCGAAGATCGCGAGCCTCGCCGACGATCTGGCGATGGCGCTCGCCGCCGAGAAGGTGCGCATCGTCGCGCCGATCCCGGGCAAGGCGCGCGTCGGCTTCGAGCTACCGAACAAGCATCGCCAGACCGTGCATCTGCGCGAGCTGCTCGAGGATGAGCGCTGGCGCAAGCACGACGGGCTCTTGCCGGTCGCGTTCGGCAAAGACATCGCAGGCCAACCGGTGTTCGGCGACTTGAGCAAGATGCCGCACTTGCTGGTCGCCGGTGCGACTGGCTCCGGCAAGAGCGTCGGCCTCAACGTGATGCTCGTGTCGCTCTTGATGAAGAAGACGCCCGAGCAAGTGCGCTTCTTGATGATCGATCCGAAGGTCGTCGAGCTCGCGGTGTTCGACGCGATCCCACACATGCTCTTGCCGGTCGTGACCGACATGAAGAAGGCATCGCTCGCGCTGCGCTGGGCGGTCGACGAGATGGAGCGCCGCTATCAGCTGTTCGCCGATGCCGGCGCGCGCAACGTGATCACGTACAACGCGCGCATCGATCGCGTGCTGCGCGGCGAGCTCACGATGGATCAGCTGATGCCGCGCCGCGTCGGAAAGGTGCGCGCGCAAGACGCGCACGGCGGTGAGGTCCTGCTCGACCCCGACTTCGAGGAAGCACCCGACGCGAACAACATCGAGCCGCAGAAGCTGCCGAGCATCGTCGTTGTCGTCGACGAGTTCGCCGACTTGATGATGGTGGCCGCAAAGGATGTTGAGACCGCGATCGCCCGGCTCGCGCAGAAGGCGCGCGCGGCCGGCATCCACGTGATCCTCGCGACGCAGCGCCCGAGCGTCGACGTGATCACCGGCATGATCAAAGCGAACTTTCCTTCGCGCGTCGCCTTCAAGGTTAGTCAGCGCGAGGACAGCAAGACGATCCTCGGTCGCAACGGCGCCGAGCACCTGCTCGGCATGGGCGACATGCTCACGCTGATGCCGGGCGCGAGCGATCTGCAGCGCGTGCACTGCGCGTATATCGGCGAGGACGAAGTCAAAGGCGTATGCGACTTCCTGAGGCTGCAGGGCACGCCCGTCTACGATGAAAACATCGTCAAGCCGCGCGATGAGGATGACGAGGAGGCCGCGGCCGCAGCCTCGGACGATCCGGTCTACGACAAGGCCGTGGCCGTGGTCGCGCAAGCCGGATACTGCTCGATCAGCCACATCCAGCGGCAGCTCAGCGTCGGCTACAACAAGGCCGCAAAGCTCGTCGAGCGTATGGAAAAGGAAGGCGTGGTGGGACCGGCGAACGGCAAAGCCGGCGGCCGCCGCGAGGTCCTGATCTCTGCGGGTTGAGTTGGCGGACCCTCTGCTGCCCGCCTCGACCGCGCTCAAACCCTCGGGACTGCAGGGTGAATCGTGTTAGGCTG
>JAYUYY010000316.1:0-6249 GCA_043752225.1 Sandaracinaceae bacterium
CGGAAAAAACCCTCACGATACGGAGAGTATCGCTGCGGTTTTTCCTGCGGGCGCGCTCGCTCTCGCGACCAAATCGGGCGCGAACCAGCGTTGCGCCCAAAACCTTGTCACGACAACGCTTCGTACTAGAGTCGCGGCCATGAAAGACCCTGCGCGCATTCTAGTGACCGCAGCGCTGCCTTACGCCAACGGTCCTGCGCATCTCGGACACTTGGCGGGCGCGTATTTGCCGGCAGATATCTACGTTCGCTATCAGCGCTTGATGGGCCGCGACGTGCTCTTCATCTGCGGCTCCGACGAGCACGGCGTTCCGATCATCTTGCGCGCGCGCACCGAGAACGTGTCGCCGCAGGAGATCGTCGATCGCTATCACGCGCAGCTGCGCGACGGCTTTGCCGCGTTCGGCATGAGCTTCGACTACTACGGCCGCACCTCGTCGAAGGTGCACCACGAGACCAGCCAAGATTTCTTTCGTCACATGGCGTCGAAGGACGCGTTCGTGCGCAAGACCGAGTCGCAGCTGTATGACCCAGTCGCGAAAATGTTCCTCGCCGACCGCTTCGTGCGCGGTACGTGCCCGTCGTGCGCGTACACCGATGCGTACGGCGATCAATGCGAGCGCTGCGGCCGCGCGCTCAGCCCCAAAGAGCTGATCGATCCGCGCAGCGCGATCACCAGCAGCAAGCCCGAGCTGCGCGAGACGACACACTGGTACTTGCCGCTCGGTCACTTGCAGGAGTGGCTGACCAAGTGGCTCGGCACACACTCGGATTGGAAGGCGCACGTGCTCGGCCAAGCCAAGAGCTGGCTCGCCGAAGGGCTCGCGGATCGATCGATGACGCGCGACCAGTCGTGGGGCATCCCGGTGCCCGAGGACGTCGCAAAGGCTGCGGGCGTCGATGCCAGCGGCAAGGTGCTCTACGTCTGGTTCGACGCGCCGATCGGCTACATCTCCGCAACTCGCGAGTGGGCCAAGACGCAGGGCGATCCCGATCTGTGGAAGATGTACTGGCAGCGCCAAGACACGCAGCTCGTGCACTTCATCGGCAAAGACAACATCGTCTTTCACTGTTTGATCTTCCCCGCGATGTTGAAGCTGCACGGCGGCTACGTGCTGCCGGACAACGTCCCGGCCAACGAGTTCTTGAACCTCGAGGGCGACAAGCTCTCGAAGAGCCGCGGTGGCGCGGTCGCGGTGCACGACGTGCTCGAGCGCTTCCCGCCCGACTACGTGCGCTACGCAATCTTGGGCGCGATGCCCGAGACGAAGGACTCCGACTTCAGCTGGAAGGAGATGCAAGCGCGCGTGAACAACGAGCTCGCGGACACCTTCGGCAACTTCGTGAACCGATCGGTGAAGTTCGCGCACCAGTATCTGGACGGGATGGTGCCGGCGCTCGGACCGACCAACGCGGCGGACGAGCAAATGCTGCGCGCGATCGCCGAATGCCCAGCACGCGTGGGCGAGCTGATCGAGAGTTATCGCTTTCGCGAAGCCGGCGCGGCGATGATGGGCCTCGCCCGCGACGCGAATAAGTACTTTAACGACGCGGCGCCTTGGTCGACGCGCAAGACCGACCCGACGCGCTGCGCGACGACGCTTCACATCGCGCTGCAGGTGAGCGCATCGCTCTCCATCTTGTGCGAGCCGTTCTTGCCGTTCACCGGCCGCAAGCTGCGCGACATGCTGAGCGTCTTGTTCGTGCGCTCGAGCGAACGCGCGGAGCGCCTCACAGGGATCGGTTGGCAGGACGCGGGGCAGCCGCTGCTCAAGACCGGTCTCAAGCTCGCGCCGCCGGAGATCCTGTTCAGCAAGATCGAAGACGAAGCGATCGAGGCCGAGCTCGCCAAGCTAAGCCCCAAGGAGGTCAAGCCGCAGCCCGCGGCTCAACCCGCAGCAGCACGCAGCCCGGGCACCGCCGAGACACCGATGGCCGCGGCAATTCCTACAGACATTCCAGCAGATGCCACATACGAGGCGATGCATGAGGTCATCACCTATGAGGATTTCGCCAAGCTCGATCTGCGCATCGCGACCGTGACCGCAGCCGAGCGCATCGAGAAATCCAAGAAGCTCTTGCGCTGCCAGGTGGATTTGGGCTTCGAGCAGCGTCAGGTGCTGGCCGGCGTCGGCGAGCATCTTTCACCTGAAGATTTGATCGGCAAGCGCGTGGTGATGGTAGCGAACCTCGGCCCCCGTAAGATGATGGGCTTAGAAAGCCAAGGCATGCTGCTCATGGCTAAGGATCGACTCGGTCGATTGACGCCGGTTTGGGCCCACAGCGAGCCCGGCGCGACCGTCGCGTAGGGCATCTCAAACAGCCCACTTTCTTCGCGTCGCGCGCGGGTCAAATAGCCCTAAGTAATCAGGTGCGGTGGGCTAGCTGCGTGCTACGGTGCCGCCGCTTTCGGGGGGCACGAGCGTTGGAAGCCAATCGTATCGATCGACTGCTAGAGGAGATCGCAGCGCTGCGGCGCGCGCTCGAGCTGGAGCGCGGCCGTGGCGCGACGTCGATGCTCGACATCGATCAGGCGCAGTGGCTCGCCGGGATCCTTGCGCACTCCCCCGACATCATCAGCATCCTCGATTTCGAAGCTCGGATTCTCTATATCAACCGCACGGTCGCGCCGCAGACGATGGCTACGGTGCTGGGTCGTGACTCCGCGGAGTTCGTGCCCGAAAGCCACCGCACGCTTTTTCGAGAAGCCGTTGCGCGCGCTTGGGACTCCGGCGAGGTGCAGCTGGTCGAGGTCTTCAGCGTCGGCGATTTCTGGTGGAGCACACGGCTTGCGCCGATCCGTGAAGGTGGCCAGTCGGTGTGCATCCTGTCGATCGCCACCGATATCACCGAGCGTAAGCGCACCGAGCAAGCGCTCGCGCTCAAAGAGCACCAGCTCGGGCTCGCGCTGGAAGGCTCGGGCATGGGTGAGTGGGATTGGGACATCACCCGCGATCGCGCGCGGTGGGATCGAACCACGCGCCGCATCTTGGGTTTCACGCTGGACGGCCCAGCGCCGAGGTACGCAGCGTTCATCGAGCGCGTCCATCCCGATGATCGCACGCGCGTTCGCTTGCACGTCGATCGCGCGCTGACGACCGGGACCTGCCCTGCGCTCGAGCACCGCGTGCTCTTGCCGGACGGGACCGAGCGCTGGGTGCTCGTGATCGCCAAAGCGATGCTCGATTCAAACGGTCAAGCCACGCGCATGCTCGGCGGCTTGCTCGACATCACGCAAGAACGGCGTGGCCAAGTCGAAAGGCAGCGCGCGCAGAAGCTCGAAGCGCTCGGTCAGCTCGCAGGAGGCGTCGCGCACGACTTCAACAACCTGCTGGTCGCGATCATGGGCAACATCCAAATCGCCGGCTTGCGCACACAGGTCGAAGAGCGCGCGATGTATCTCGGCGAGGCGCTCGACGCCTGCTCGCGCGCGGCCGAGCTGACCAAACAGCTCTTGGCGTTTGGGCGCCGGCAGCACATCCACGAGCATCCGCTCGACGTGCACACGCTGCTCGACGATACGCTGAGGCTCTTGCGACGGCTCGTGCCCGAGACGATCGCGATCGATTTCATCAAGGCGCACAAGCTGCCGCGCGTGCTCGGCGATCGCGGTCAGCTCGAGCAGGTGATCGTGAACCTGTGCATCAACGCGCGCGATGCGATGGCGAACGGCGGACGGCTCGTGCTCGAGACCGAGTTGGTCGTGATCAACGGCAAGTTTCGCGAGAGCCACCCGTGGGCGCGCCCCGGCCGCTACGTGCTGATCTCGGTTTCGGATACCGGCGTCGGCATCTTGCCCGAGCTGGTCGATCGGATCTTCGAGCCGTTCTTCACGACCAAAGAGCTCGGCACCGGCCTTGGGCTATCGAGCGCGTACGGCATCGTGAAGCAGCACGCCGGTCTTCTGCACGTCTACAGCGAGCCGGGCAATGGCTCGACCTTCAAGGTCTACTTGCCGATCGCCGAGCGCAACGCTGCGGAGGTCGGCCCGAAGATCGAAGAACCGGTGCGCGGCGGTTGCGAGACCATCCTGCTCGCGGAAGACGAAGCGCCGGTGCGCAAGGTTGTCGCGCTAATCTTGAGTGAAGCGGGCTACACGGTCATGCAAGCGACGAATGGTGCGCAAGCAGTCGAGCTGTTCCGCGCGTCACCGAGCGAGATCGATCTCGTGCTGCTCGACGCCGTCATGCCGGAGAAGAGCGGCGCGCAGGCCGCGAGCGAAATTCGCGCGCTGCGACCGAACATCGCGCTGATCTTGAGCAGCGGATACTCCGACGTGCTGGCGTCCGATCCGAAAGCGATCTCGGATCTAGCGTTTCTCGCCAAGCCATACGAGCCCGACATGCTCTTGCGCGTCGTGCGCCGCACGCTCGACGCGGCAAAGGCTCAGATGCCTGCGTCTTGAGCGGTCCTGTCGCCTACGGCAGCCCGCGGAACAGCGCAACGCGCGTGCCAATCGGCGCGCAGGTTAAATAGTTGGTGTCGGGTGGCGGGGGTCAGGCGCGACCACCGCCACCCGATACCGGGCAGGCAGAAAAAGAAGCAAACGACGCGCACAGGAGGTCGCGCGTAAAGTGTTTTTGGAAAGACGCCTAGAGAGAGAGCGGCGCGCTGCGTCCGAAGAGCGCAGAGCACTTGCGTGATTCGAGCAGTCAGCCTTGCGGGCGTGAGCGGCGGAGATACGCGGGGATGTCCAGCGTCGCTTCGTCGTGCATCGCAGCCGCGCCGAACGCGCGCGGCGAAACAGCGGCCGCAGCCAGCTGTGCAGTGGTCGGCACTTCGATCGAGCGACGCGGCATCACCACGTGGCCCGAAGGCAGCTGCGATTGACGCGGCATGACCGAGGTGCGCATCGCGTCTTGTGCTGCCGCGCGAACGCTCGATGGGAAGTGACCCGTAAGCCCCGCGGGCATGCTCTGGCGCAAGCGCGCCGGCGCAACGGCTTCGATGTCGACACCGGCCTGCAGCTCGAAGCCGGTGGCGATCACGGTGACCTTCACGACGTCGGTCATGCTGGGATCGGTGACGAGGCCGAAGATGATGTTGGCATCTTCGTGCGCAGCGTCATGGATCAGCGAGGCGGCTTCGTGGATCTCGCGCGCCTTGATGTCAGGACCCGCGGTGAAGTTGATCAGGATGCCGGTCGCGCCCTGGATCGAGATCTCGTCGAGCAGCGGCGAGCTGATCGCCGCTTCGGCGGCTGCCGTCGCGCGATTGGCGCCGCGGCCGTAGCCGGTGCCCATCAGCGCGCGGCCGGTGCCACACATGATCGTGCGCACGTCGGCGAAGTCGACGTTGATTACGCCCGTGTGGACGATCAAGTCGCTGATGCCGCGCACGGCTTGCAAGAGCACGTCGTCGGCGCGGCGAAACGCGTCGAGCATCGACATATCTTCGTCGGCGACCTGGAGCAGCTTCTCGTTCGGGATCGTGATGATCGTGTCGACCGATTCGCCCAGCGCCTCAATCCCGTCGATGGCGTTGCGCATGCGGCGCTTGCCTTCGAACGAGAACGGCTTGGTCACCACGGCCACGGTCAGCGCGCCTTGGTCGCGAGCGACCTGCGCGATGATCGGAGCTGCGCCCGTACCGGTGCCGCCGCCCATGCCGGCAGTCACGAACACCATGTCCGCGCCTTGCAGCGCTTCTGCGATCCGCTGCACGTCTTCGAGCGCGGCCTTGCGACCGACCTCGGGCTGCGCGCCGGCGCCCAGCCCGCGCGTCAGCGACGGACCGAGCTGCACCTTGCTCGCCGCCAGGTTCTGCGCGAGCGCTTGGGTATCGGTATTCATCGCGATGAATTCGACCCCCTCGAGGTCGGCTTGGATCATGGTGTTGATCGCGTTACCGCCACCACCGCCTACGCCTACGACTTTGATCTTCGCGGTCAACGCCGCGTCATCTGCAAATTCGATCGAGATCGCCATGTTTCGCCTGCCTGCCTTTCAATGAGATGGGGGTCGCCGGGAACGCCTTCCCTTAACCGACCGAAACGTTTTCGCGCACGCCTGCGCGCAACTGCTCAGACTTCTTCAGAACACTTCACGGAACCAATCACCGAGCCGTGAGCTCATGCGCTTCTCTTTCGGAAGCGCACGCACGCGGCTGCTCGTCGGCATCGTCTTCGCGATTTTCACGCGCTCGGCGCCGTACTTCACAAGACCCACTGCCGTTGCATACGCAGGGCTCTTCACGACATCCGCTAGGCCGCCTACGCCCATCGGCGACGCGCGTCGCACCTGCATACCCA
>JAYUYY010000317.1:0-6247 GCA_043752225.1 Sandaracinaceae bacterium
CCCGCGCCGATCACCGGGCTCAGGCTCGTGATCGGCGCCGCCAAGAACGCGCTGATCACCGTGAGCGGATGCCCAAGCGCGAGAATGCCGCCGATCGCGGTCGGCGTGCCGGTCGCGAGCACCCAGAAGAGCGCGTTGTCCCACGCTGCGCCCGGCCCTTTGGTCACGCCGATGTACGCGATCGAGCCGATCACCGCGACCGCGAGCGACCATCCGAACACCTTGAGCGCGGGCGAGGGCTCCGGCAGCGTCTCGAGGCTCGCGATGTCCGTGTCGCGTCCGCTCGCGAGTGCCGCGGCCATGCCCGACAAGTGCCCTGCGCCCACGACCGCCACGATCGTGGTCCCGGCGGTCGCGCGGATCTTCACCGCGAGATAGTCGTCGCGCTCATCGATCAGCGCGCGCTTCAGCTCGGGCAACGCGCGCCCGAGCTCCTGCATCAGCTCGCTCAGCGCATCTTGTTTGCGCAAGCGCCGGAGCTCGTCCTCGTTCAGCTCGGGCGTGTCGAACACGGTCGAGAGCGCGCCCGACAACAGCGTCGCTTTCTGCCAGAACGAGAGTGCGCCCCAAGCTCGCTTGAGCGTAATGCGCACGTCGCGATCGCACAGGCTCACGGGCAGCTTCAGCTCTTCGGCAACACGCGCGGCCTCGAGCAGCTCGCTGCCGGGCATCACACCGAGCTTCATGCCGAGCCGCTTTTGGTACGACGAGAGCACGACGTTCAAGAGCAACGTCGCGAGCTGCCGATTTTTGATCACCTCGCGCAGGTCGAGCGACTCCCAACGCTTGCGCTGCGAGAGCGCTTCGAAGCGCCGCTGGTCGAGCTCGATGCAGACCGCGTCGGGTCGCTCGCGCTCGATCACCGTTCGCACCAGCTCCACGGACTCTTGCGACACGTGCGCCGTGCCGACGAGGACGAAGCGCCGGCCATCGTGCTCGACGATGCGGACCTCTTCCGGGTATGCGGCGCTGATTGCGCTGTCTGCGCTTGCGCCGGCGCCGGGCTGAAACTCGGGCTCGCCGTGATTCATAAGTACGTTATTCGCAACATCGTAGCGGCTTTCGCGCCGCAGCATCTAGTGCATCGTCACGCGCTTGTCGACGAGGGTCTCTGGTGTATACCGCCGGACGTGACCGCGCCTCTCGTCGAGCTGGAGGACGAGCAAGTCGGCGTCTACAACCGACGCTTCGGTGTGCGGCTTGCGGACGGCGCTCGGGTCGAGTGCGTCCTCTACCGCGGCGACACGCTGTGCGTCTCGACCCAGGTCGGCTGCGCCGTGCGCTGCCCCTTTTGCGCCTCTGGCGCTGCCGGCTATGGGCGCAATCTCTCGCACGAGGAGCTGTTGGGGCAGCTCGAGGCGATCGTCAAGCGTGGTCACGGCGTGCGACGCGTCACGCTCTCGGGCGTCGGCGAGCCGCTGCACAATTGGGCGAACGCGGTCGACTTCATGACCACGTGCCGCGCGAGCGGTTGGCTGCCGAGCTTGACCACGTCGGGTGGCCGGCTTGGCCGTCTCGAGCAGGCGCTGAGCTTTCCCCACAACGGCCTGACGCTTTCCGTGCACGCCGGGACCGAGCCGGTGCGCGCGCGGCTGGTGCCGAACGGACCGGCGCTCGAGCCGCTCTTCGAGCTGTTGCACGCAGTCCTGCCCACGCTCACGCGACGCCGTCGCCGCAAGACCGCGCTCGCCTACCTGATGCTCGCGAACGAAAACGATGCCGACGCCGAGGTCGACGCGTTCATCGCTCGCGCGCTGCCGCTCGGGCTGCCCGTTCATCTCTACGCATACAACCCAGTCGCGACGAGCTCGCAGACGTGCGTCTCCCGTGAATGCTACGAAGCGACGTACTCGCGCATGCGCGCCGCGGGCTTGGTCACGCGCATGAGCTCGCAAGCGCGGATCGAAGCCAACGGTGGTTGCGGCACGCTGCTCGCGTTGCGCGCGCGCCCGAGCATTGCGCCGCCCGACACAGAGCACAGCGCCGGCTCGTCGTCATGAAGCGGCACCGCGTGCGCGTTTCGCCGCTGCCCACCTGGCTCGATGCGGGTCAATTGCTCGGCGACGGTGCGTGGCGCTTCACCTTGCGCGACGCGCACGTGAGCGCGGAGGGCGAGCTCGAAAGCGCGGCAGCCGCCGATCTTGCGGCGCGCTTACGCGGCGTCGTGCTTGCCGGCGCGCGCGTCGTTGTCGAGGTCGTGCCGCCGCTGTCGCGATCGCTCGTTCGCCGCGGCCGGCTCGAAGAAGCGCGGCGAACGCGCGATCGCAGCCCGTCGTTTACGCGTCCGGGCGTGCAGATCGACACTGCGGCCAAGCTGGGCCTCACGCCTGAGCGCCTCGCAGTCGACATCGCTCGCCGTGCCGGCAAGCTGCAGGTGATCGACACGTGCTGCGGTGCGGGCGGCAACGCGATCGGTTTTGCACGCGCCGGCTGCACGGTCACCGCGATCGAGATCGACGCGGCGCGCCTCGCGATGGCGCAGCACAACGCGGCCGTCTACGGCGTCGCGGATCGCATCGAATGGCTGCACGGCGATGCCTGTGAGCTGCTGCCTCGCCTGCTCGCAGATCTTTGGTTCGTCGACGTGCCGTGGCAGCACGCCGCGGATGCGAATGCGAATGCGGCTGCGGCTGCGGCTGAGCCGAGCGATCTGAACGACCCTGCCGTACGCGCGCTGCTCGATCGCATCCTTGTGCTACGGCCTGCCGGTCAACGCGCATGGATCAAGGTTCCGGGCGCGTTCGATCCGGCGACGATCGCCGGAGCGCTACCTCGCGCTTACTTCGGTGTCGCCGCGGGCGATGCACGCCGCGTGAAGTTTGTCGTGCTCGAGCTCAACGGCTAGCTCTCGCTCTTCGAGCGCGTGGCCGCCTTCAGCGCCGCGTTCATGCGTTCTTTGCGCGCTTGCGTGCGCTCGGCTTCTTCGCGATCGAGCCGCTGCTGTGTGCGGCGTGCAAGCTCCGCGACGCGCTCTGAAATCGAGGCCGCACCGCCCGCGCTCGCGTGGCTGTCGTCCGCACCCGGCTTCAGCTGCACCTGACCCGACGCGAAGTCCTGTCGGTCTTGCTGGGTCGCCGCAGGCTTCGTCTGTGCAGACTTGGCGTAGACAGGCTTTATCTGCGCGGGCTTCGCGTGCACAGGCTTGCTCGTGGCGATCCGCGGGCCCTTCGATCCGATCATCGTGGGCTTGGGCGCGGCTTGCGCGTGCGAGCTGGCGGGCTTGTTCGTATCGACGACGTGCCGCTCGTCACGCGGGCGTGTCGCGACGACGGTTTGGCGCGCTCGATCGCGCGGCTGCGAGACGTAGACGACCTGCGGCTCGCGGTCGAAGGCCGCGTACGAGGTCGTCGGCCGACCCGAATATGTATGAATGGTGCATCCGCTGCTCACGGCTGCGAGCGCGATCGCGCATGCGACGTTGCGTGAGCTCGTGCAAAAAAAGTCCATGGCCTCCACCGTTCTCGACCGTCGCGCTGAGCGTGCGGCTGTCGGTCGGACGGGGGCTCGAACAGAGCATTCAGCAAGGCGCTGCCCGGGGGCAGACGCGGCCTATTTGGCCTGTGCGACGACCTCGCGCATGCGCTTCACCGCGAGCTCGATCTTCTCCATCGGAGGCCCGAACGAGAACCGCATGTGGTGCCGAAAGCGCGAGGGTCGGCCGAAGCGACGCCGACCCGGATCGACGTCGAAGAACGTGCCCGGCACCGTGATCACCCGGTTCTCGAGCGCCGCCTTGAAGAACGCCATTCCGGTGTTTACCGATTCGGGCAACGCCTTGAGATCGCCCCAGGCGTAGAACGTGCCCTCGGGCTCGCTGTCGAAGCCCACGCCCATCTCGCGCAACGAGCGCACCAGATAGTCGCGCTTAACGCGGAACGCGCTGCGCAGCGCGCCGGTCTCGCGCTCCACGTGATCGATGGTCAGCAAGCTCACTGCGGCGCGCTGCATCGGCGCCGAGCCGCCGCCGTCGAGGAAAGATCCCGCGCTCGTGATCGCTTCGATGACCTTTTTTGGACCGACGGTCCACGTCACGCGCCATCCGGGATAGCGCCAGTTCTTGGTCAAGCCGTCGAAGATCACGACCGGATCGCGATCGACGTCTTCGACGTACTGCGCGGCGCTGACGATCGACTCGTCACCCTCCCAGATGTAGTGCGAATAGAACTCGTCCATCATCAACGTGCAGTCGAGCTCGCGCGCGATGCCGACCCACTCCGCGAGCTCGGCGCCATGCACGAGCTTGCCGGTCGGATTGCACGGGTTCGACATCAAGATCGCGCCGAGGCCTCGCCCCAGCACCTCGCGGCGCAGTTGCTCGGGTCCGAAGCGATAGCCGCTTTCCGGGTCGAGCAAGATCGGGATCGGCGTGAAGCGCCGAAAGATATCGAGCAGCTCTTCGTACGCGGTGTAGTCCGGCAGGAAGTGCCCGAGGTTGATCTGCGAGACCGCTGCGCACGCGCGCATCAGCGAGACGCGGCCACCGCCCGAGATGCACACGTTCTCGGCCGAGTACTGCGACGGCATCCCGCGCCGCAGGCGCTGGTTGTAGAGCGCCGCCACCGCTTCGCGCAGCTCCCAGAGCCCCGCGACCGGCGCGTAATCTTGATCGTGCAGACCGATCTGAAGCTCGGTGCGACGCTCGGGTGCGCCTGGAAGCAGGCCTGTGTCCGGTTGCCCTTGCCCGAGGTTGCACCAGTCATCCGCGTGCATGCGAAAGCCGAGACGCTCGGCTTCGTTCATCACATAGATGACGCCGGTCCTCGGCACCGATCGAAACGCTTCGAGGGTAAGGGGCGTGCTGCTGTTGCCGTTGCCATTTGCGCTCATGGGGCGGCGGACTGTAGCACCGAACCCAGCGCCGGGCGCACGCGGGCGCCATCCGATCGCCGCATGAGCGAGGGCGTTGGGGCGCGAGCCCTGCGCCTGATCTAGACTCGCGCCGCCATGCCCAATCACGACTGGATCCGGATTCGGGGGCTGCGCGTGGATTGCGTGGTCGGGTTGTACCCGCACGAGCGCGATGTCGCTCAACCGCTCGAGCTCGAGGTGCACCTCTGTCTCGACGCCGAGCCGGCGGCGCGGCAAGAAAAACTCAGCCTGAGCATCGACTACGCCGCGCTCACTTCGCAGCTCGCGTTCCTCCTGCGCAGCTGCCGCTTTTGGATGCTCGAGACCGCCGCTCACGCGCTGTGCTGCTACTTGCTCGCACCGCCCGCTCCCGGCGAGCAACGCGCCGCGATCACCCGCGCGCGCGTGGTGCTTCACAAACCGACCGCGCTTGGCGGCCGCGCGCTGCCGTCGCTCGAGATGGAGCGCGACGCCGGCTTTGCAGCCATCGGCACAGAGCACAAGCCGTTCGGCACCGTCGACATTATTCACGAGACGCGCGACGCCGGGATCTATCGCTTGAACATCGCGCCCGGCCGCGAGATCCCGCTGCACCATCACCGCGTGATGGACGAGAGCGAGCTGGTGCTGACGCGCGGCCTCTTGTGTCAGGGCAAGCCCGTCGCCCAAGGCACGGTGCAGCGTTGGCCACACGGGCAGGCTCACAGTTACAAGAATCCGACGCGCCGGTACCAATCGATCTTGTGCATCGACTCACCTCCGTTCATCGAGGCCGACGAGATCGCGAACGGCTCCGAGAAGCAGGTCTGACTCGTTTTGACTAAGGCGTCGCCGATGTCGCTGCATGGCAAGCGCGTATTGCTCACCGGTGGCAGTCGCGGAATCGGTCGAGCGATCGCCGAGGCGCTGCTTGTCGAGGGAGCGCGCCTCGCCCTGGTCGGTCGCGATCGCGCGGCGCTCGAATCGCTCGTTAACGGTCGCGTGGGCCATGCCGTGATCACCGGCGATTTAGCCAGGCCCGAGCACGCGGTCGCGCTGGCTGACCAGGCGCTGCGCGATCTCGGCGGTCTCGATGCATTCGTCAGCGCAGCCGGGATCGTGGAGTACGCCGCGGTCGGTGCGATTGCTCAGGCCGCGATCGAGCGCCAGCTGCGCGTGAACTGCGAGACGCCACTGCTGATGGCGCAAGCGCTCGCCAATGAGCTTCCTTCCGGTAGCTCGATGCTGTTCATCGCGAGCACGCTCGCATTCGCACCTGCGCCGATGACGACCGCGTACGCCGCGAGCAAAGCCGCTTTGATCGCCGGTGCGCGCACGCTCGCGCTGGAGCTTGGACCGCGCGGGATTCGCGCTAACGTGATCGCGCCCGGCGTCGTCGATACCGACATGGTGCGGGTCG
>JAYUYY010000318.1:0-6247 GCA_043752225.1 Sandaracinaceae bacterium
CTCGCGGTGAAGCGCTTCAAGCTGTTCTTCGCGCTCGTCTTCGTTGTCTACAACGCGTACGTGCTCAAGGTCGGCGGCGACTTCATGTTCGGTCGCTTCTACGTGACGCTCTTGCCGCTGCTGCTGGTCGCGCTCGGCCAGCTCGTGAACGACTTGCTCGCGCTTCACGCCACCGACGCCACCAGCGCACGTCCCAAGCGCGCATGGCTCGGCTATGGGCTCGGTGTGCTGATCGCGGGCACCGCCGGCGGAGTGCCGATGATCAAGCCCGGGCTGATTGCGTGGGGCATCTGCGATGAGCACACGCTGTACCCGGTCAAGCGCTGGCACCCGCTCGCGATCGAGCACTCGAACTTCCGCGTCGGTCAGGCGCTCGGCGCGTGGCGCGAGCGCGGCGTCGAGCTGAGCGTTGCGACCTCGGGCATCGGAATGGTCGGCTACTACTCACGCCTCGAGGTCATCGATCTGATGGGCCTCACCGATGCCCACGTCGCGCGCGAGCCGACCGTGCGGCGCGGTCGTCCCGGTCATGAGAAGCACGCGAGCCACGAGTATATCCGCAAGCGCAGCCCGAACCTGGTGCGCGCCGTGTACGGCTCGCATGCGTACGAGAAGCTCACGCGCTTTCAGTTCGGCAACGCGGTCACGGGTCGACCTTGGTACATCTACCGCTACGACCGCGCGCGCATGGATGAGATCGCGAAGGTCGCACCAAAGGCGCGCTTCACTCGCTTTCCGGACTACCTCAAGACGTACATGAAGCGCGACCTGCGCAAGAAGGCGCAGAAGGACGCCGATCGCGACCTCGCGTTCTTCAAGTCGTACTACTTCGATCACAACGACGATCCAGAGCTGCTCGAGAAGCTGCTGGCCGCGGTCGAGAAGAAGCGCGCGCAGAAGTGAAGTAGCGAGCTACTCGAGCTCGCGGATCCACTCGCGCAGCACGGCCAAGAATGCCTCGTCGGCTCTGCGACTACCGAGCGGCGGCATGCGCACGTTGGGGTCGGTGCTGCTCGCGCGCAGCAGCAGCGCGGAATGCGCAGGGTCGCCGGGCGCGATGATCCGTTGATCGCCGCTGCCCTCAAGCCCGACCACTTCGCCGTCGAGGATGTTCGCGTCTTGCAGCGCCGTCTCGATCCGCGCATCCCATCGCGCGCGGCTGATCTCTCGCGTGCCGTGGCAAAACGAGCAGTTCGCATCGAGGTACGAGCGCACGCGCAGCTCGAGCGGAGCATCCTGATCGTCGATCGCAGCGCGCCGCGGCAGCGTGTCGACGTCCGCGTCCGCCCGCATGCCCGTGAGCACACCCAGGCTCGCGAGCGCGGTCAGCTGGTTCTCGCCATCCACCTCGCGGTTGAGCTGCGCGGTCTCGATCCCGAGCGCATCGCCGGCCGCGGGCACATGGCAACGCAGACACTCGCTCGGGCTCGGATAGACATGGGTTTGCATGCGCGCTCCGTCCGCGTCGACGATCTCGAGCTCTTCCTCGGCGTGCTCGAGCAGCAGCTCCGCGTCGCGCTGATCGTCGCGCCACTTGTACGTCGCGCCGTACACGCCCTGCTCCCCCAGCACCAGCACGCGCGTCTCGAGGTTGTGCAGCGGCGCATCCCGTGCGTCCTCCCGTTCATCGAGCGCGACCGCAAAGTGCTTCACCAGCACGGCGCCTTCTGGCAGGTCCCATGCACCCGTACGCGTAAACCGTGCGCTTTCTTCGGGCGGTACGGCAAAGAAGCGCTGCTTGCGCGTGCCATCCGACCACAGCGGAGCGATCACTTCGTACGCGTTGAGCCCGGGTGCCGGAGTCAGGCTCTCGAGATCCTCGAACAGCCCGGTCTGTGACAGCAATCGCGGCGCGTTCTCGGCGATCTGCGGCGCTTCTTCGAACCGCATAATCTTCGATTCGTCGCCGAGCGTGAGCACGTACATCGCGCCGCGTGAGTCGAGCGCGAACGACGTGATGCCATCGTCGGCATCCCAGTAATCGGTGTCGATCAACAGCTCGCTGTCGAGCACGTTCACCTCACCGTCGATCACCTCGTAGCGCGCGGCCCAGATCCCGCCGTCGACGAAGTCCGCGTGCAGATAGCGCCCGTAGAGCATCGGCAGCGCATCGCCGCGATACACGTAGCCGCCCACGATCGCGCGCATCTCCGCGCGCTCGTAGGTGATCACAGGGCCGCGCCAATCGCCGAGCCGCACGCGGGTAGGGTCGCGCGTCATCGGCGCCGTGACGTCGCCCTCCATCACGTCCCACTGATAGTTCGCATTGCGATGCAGCACGTCGATCTCTTCGCGCTGGCCCTGGCCGACATCGCCTATCCACGTCTGATCGTCGACCGCGTCGTAGGTCATGCGGTACGGGTTGCGCAGGCCGATCGCGTAGAACTCTTCCAGCACGTCCGGATCGTCGACGAACGGATTGTCGTTGGGGATGAAGTAGTGATCGGTGACGCCGTCGTCGGGCTGACGGCGAATCGCGTGGCTCACGTCGCCGCCGCGCTGATCGACGTCGATCCGCAACACGCCGCCAAAGAGCGAGCGATCGATGCGCTGACAATTGTCGAACGTGCAGTCCATCCCGCCTTCGTCGCCGACGCTTAGATACAGAAAGCCGTCGCGCGGGTTGAACAACAGGCCTCCGCCTTGGTGCGTGAGGCTGCGATCGAGCTGATCGATCAGCACCTGCTCGGAGCTCGCGTCTGCGACGGTCTCGCCGTCCGGGATCGTGAAGCGCGAGAGCCGCAAGTGATTCGTCGTGCGCGAGGTCGGCCGGCCTTCCTCGGTCCACGGCGTGCCGTGCGCGTAATACACGTAGAAGTCGCCGCGCTCGGCAGCGCCTGTTTCACCAAAGCGCGGGTGCATCGCGATCGCGAGCGTCCCGGAGTCCCAGGTGTTGATCGAGTGATCCGATAGATCGAGCACGAGCGTCTTCTCGCTCACGTCTTCATCCGGAACGAACGAGTAGATGCGGCCTGGACGCTCGACCACATAGAGCCGGCCGTCGGCCTCGACCATCGCGACCGGATCCTCGAACGTCAGGCTCGGAAACGCTTCCACCAGCTCGAAGCGCGACTCCGACACATCGCGCCGCGACGGCAGCACGAAGCTCTGCACCTCGCGCTCGGGGTCCGCGGAGGCGTCGAGCAACTCGGGAGCGTCGAGCACCTCGTCGTCTGCACACGCCGTCAGCAACGAGAGAGTCGCGACCACGAAGCGAACGCTCCACAAGCTCATGCCGCGCGGCATAGACTGAAAGCGAGCACCTCGTAAATGCCGCGTGTTAGCGTGTCGCGCGCTCCTTCGAAGGACCTTGCGTGACGGAACCTCGCCTGCAAAGCGCGCTGCGTGCGGGTGCCTTCATCGCGCTCGCAGCCTTCATCGTCATGGGCCCGGCGTATGGGCATTGGCTGAAAGGCAAGAGCCCGTTCGTGCCGCGCTGGATGATGTTCAACGACATCGCGCTCAACCTCTTCGAGGTCCGCTTCGAGACCGCCGACGCGCAAGATCGCCGCGCTGAGCTCGATCGCTTCGAGCTGCTCGGGTACGCGAGTCGCTGGAACGCACCGCGCAAAGTGCTGACCTTGAGGAGCAAAGCGGACGTAAGTGCCGTCGTCCGGCGCGTTTGCTCACGGCTGCGCGGCGCTCCGCTCTACATGCACTTACGCCAGGCGAGCCGCAGCGGGTGGAAGGCGATCGCATCGGGCGAGCACGATCAATGTATGGCGCCGCGCTTCCCCGATCGCTCACGCGACAATGCCGGCAAGCGAGCCAAGAAATGAGAGCGCTCGGATCGCGGCTCTGGAATCAAGTGCTGCACACCGAGGCATCGACGCGTTCCGCCGCGCTCATGCGCATCGCCCTGGTCGCGGTGGTTTGGGCGCGCTGGGCCGACGAGCTGGTGGTGTCGCGCCACCTCGGCGATGGCCTGTGGCCGTTCAGCATTGCGTTCTACGCGGTGACGACGCTCGCGTTCTTCGGGCTGTGGACGCGGATCAGCGTGGCTGCGACCGCGGGCGCTGCGCTCTTCATGGTCTATTACGTGGGCCACGAGCTCGGTGCCCAGAGCAATACGCACCACCACGCAACGCTGCTCGCGTGGGCTTGTGTATGGCTCGCGCTGCGCCGCGCTGAGCGCCGCGGTCTAGATGCTCCGCCAGAGATCGCGAACGTGTGGGCGCTGCGCTTGCTCGCGCTCCAGACGTCAGCGGTCTACTTCTGGACCGCGCTCGAGAAGTGCAACCTCGGCTTTCTGAGCGGCGCGCGGCTGCAGCACCTCACCATGTATTTCTACGCGGGCTCGAGCCCAATCAGCGAGCTGCCGATCGTTCCGATCGCGCTCGCGATCATCGCGCCGCTCGTCGTGCTGCTGGAGATCTCGCTGGCTTTCGGGATGCTCTTCGCACGGACACGCAAGTGGCTCGTGCTGCCCGGCCTCTTGTTGCACGGCTCGTTCTACGCGCTGCTCAGCGTCTCCACCTTCAGCATCACGATGTGGGCGCTGTACCTCGCGTACTTCGATCCCAACGCCGTGCACGCGCTGCTCGATCGCTTGCAAGGCCGCGAGCGCGAGCCAAAAACGCCGCCTGCGTGAGCTACGGGCAGTTCTTCGCGATCGGCGGCAGCTCGCGCCACCACGCACCCGTGCGCGCGGTCGCCGGCTCGACCGGCTCGCCGAGCATCGGCGTCGTCAGCGCGTTGCCGCGCTTGTATGCATTCTTGTAGAGCGTCTCCGCAGGCTCGCTCCAGCCGTGCAGCGCGAGCTCGAACGTGCCCCAGTGGATCGGAAACAAGCGGTGGGCGTTCAGCTTCTCGAACGCATCGAGCGCGCCGATCGGGCCGAGGTGAATCGCGCCCCAGGCCTCGTGCCATTGGCCGATCTCGAGCATCGCGACATCGAACGGCCCATAGCGCTTTGCGATCGCGTCGAACGCCGCCTGCTGGCCGGTGTCACCGCTGTAATAGATGCGGTGCTTGGGGCCCGTCAGCGTCCACGAGGTCCAAGAGGTCGCGTCGCGATCGCGCATGCCGCGGCCGGAGAAGTGCCGCGCGGGCGTCGAGATGATGTCGACGCCCAAGCCGATCGGCGTCGATTGCCACCAGTCGTGCTCGACGATCTGCGAAGGCGGCACGCCCCAGCGCTGCAGATGCGCACCGACGCCGAGCGAGACGTGAATCGGAATGCCGCGCTTGGCGAGCGCTTGGATGCTCGCCATGTCGAGGTGGTCGTAGTGATCGTGCGAGACAATGATGGCATCGATGCCGGGCAAGTCGGCGAGCGCCAGCGGCGGCGGATGAAAGCGCTTCGGTCCCGCGACAGTGGAAGGCGATGCGCGCTCCGACCACATCGGGTCGGTGAGGATGATGCGATTGTCGATCTCGATCAGCGTCGTCGAGTGGCCGAGCCACGTGATGCGCAAGCCGCTTTCTGATGCAGTCGCGAGCCGCTGCTTGATGTCCGTCGCCACCGGTAACGGACACGACGGCACGGTCATCTCACCGCTGCCGAAGATGAACTGAGCGGTGGTGCTGATCGTGTCCTTCGCACCGGTCATCAGCTCGGTCGGCTCTTCGTTGTGGAACTGTCCGTTCGTATAACGACCGCTCGCCTGCATGCGTGCGAGACGTGCGCCTTCCGGCGTGCCGCCGAACGTCGCGCCACTCGAGGAGGTCGACCACAGCGTGATCGCAAAGGCGATCAGCGCCACGACGAGCACCACCAGCACACGTACGAGCACGCGCAACCAACGTTTTGCTTTGCTGCCCAAGACGCCCTTCTAACCCTCGAGCCAATCGCGCAGCTCGCCGCGCACGATCTTGGGGACAGCCTGCAGCTCCGCGATCGTGCGCGCACCCGTCAGCAGCATCACCGTGCGCAGCTCGACTATCACGCGATCGATAAACGCCTCGGCGGCGCTACGGCCACCGCTGCGCAGCGCTTGCAGCATCGGACGCGCGATGCCCGCGGCTTTGGCGCCGAGCGCGATCGCGCGCGCGACATCGAGGCCGGTGCGAATCCCGCCGGTCGCGATCGGCGTGAGCTTCGCGCTCGCGACGTATGCGACCGATGCGGCCGTCGGCACGCCCCAATCCCACAGCGCTTCGCCGAGCAGTCGCGCCTCTTCGGTCGCGCGCAGCGCTTCGACGCCGACCCAGCTCGTGCCGCCGGCGCCCGAGACATCGATCACCTGCACGCCGACCTGAGCCAGCTTTTGCACGGTCTGCCGGCTGACGCCGTTGCCGGTCTCTT
>JAYUYY010000319.1:0-2368 GCA_043752225.1 Sandaracinaceae bacterium
GCTGCGAAGCGCGCGCCGACGACCGCGATCGCAAAGCAGCTCGACGCGTGGCTGCTCGAGCGCGGCCATGCCGATCAAGCAGGCGATCAACCGCAGTCAGAACGCTTCGAGCAGCGCAGGCGCATGGGCGAGGGGTACAAGAATCTCGTCAAAGAGAGCGGCGCATCTGCAGCGGTCGCGTTGCGCGCGGCCGCGACCGAACGGCTCGACGCAGCGCTCGAAGGCAAGCTTGCCGTGAGCAAAGCGCGCGACGTGATCGGCGGCTTCGCGCTCATGCTGGAACGCGAAGGGTGCGTGCGCGGTGCCGAGATCGTCGCGCCGCAGTACGTCGTGCGCACGCTCTACAAGGCGCGCTGGAACCTGATGCATGGCCGGCCTCCGACCGATGCATTCGCGCGCATCGAGCAACGCGCGTTCTTCGGTTGGCAGGCGCTGCACGGCGAGCGGCTCCCGCTCGACCAACGGCTCCAAGCGCTGCAGGCGTATGCCGAGCAAGGTGGCACCCAGGTTCGCGAGTCCGCTGCGGTGCTGCTGTTTCGCGGCGGACAGCTCGAAGCGGCCGCCGCGCCGCTCGCCGCGGCCTACGAAAAGTCGGGAAATCTGCGCCTGCGCAACGAGTTGAGGGCGCTCCAGGTGCCCGACGAGCTCTGAACGCTGATGGGGGCCAGCTCCGGCCCGGCGGCCGGCGCCTGGACACGCCTTTGCGCTCCACTTAGGCTCCGTCGGCTCGCGATCGCGGTCGATGACCAGAGGAACCCCGTGCACGTAAATTTGCGCAAGAGTCTGTTTATCCTGCCGAATTTGTTCACGCTTTCGACCATCTTTTGCGGATCCAAGCGATCGTCCTGTCCGCCGGATCGGCCACCGGCGCGCCCTCCGCAGCGGCGCTCTACCGCGCATCACTGCTGATCATCTTCGCGATGTTCTTCGACACGATCGATGGTCGCGTCGCGCGCATGACCAAGACCCAGAGCGCGTTCGGCATGCAGCTCGACTCGCTCGCCGACGTGATCGCCTTTGGCGCGGCCCCCGCCATGCTGGTCTACAGCTGGGCGCTCTCGTCCGCGGGTCCGGTCGCGCTCTTCGCGTGCTTCGCCTACGTGGCGTGCGGCGCGATCCGGCTCGCGCGCTTCAACGTGATCAGCACCGGCCGCGACGGCGCGCCGAAGAAGCCCGACAAGTACATCCTCGGCCTGCCGATCCCGGGCGCTGCCGGCATTCTCGTCTCGCTCGTCGCCGCCAATCACGCAGTCGACGGCGGCCTCGCGAATGCAAAGGGCCCGGTGCTCCTGATCGTGCTCGCGCTCTCGTTCTTCATGGTCAGCACGATCAAGTTTCGCTCGTTCAAGGACCTGCAGCTCAACGCGCGCACGATCTCGCTCGTGACGATGGCGGTCGGCTCGAGCGTGATCCTCGCGCTGCAGCTACACCTGGCGTTCGCGCTCGGTTGGTTGCTGATCAGCTATGTCGCGATCGGGCTCGTCGAGTCGATCATCTCGCTCACCCGTCGCATCGCGCGCAAGCCGCACGCCGACGAAGACGAGACCGCCCTCACGCCTCGCCGCCGCTGAGTTAGGTCTCGGCGAGATAGGGGACGGTTCTCGGTTTCTCGGTTTTTGCCATGGGCAACGGCCTGACCAATGGCGCTGCAAAACCGAGAAACCGAGAACCGTACCCTATCTGCTACCGCTGCTTGCGGGCGGGGTTTGCGTACACGCTGACGATCGGAACGCCGTCGTAGCGCAGTACGTAGGTTGGCTTGGTGGTGCCGTAGGCGGACCAGATTTGGTAGTCGACTTCGGCCATGTGGTGCTCGTGGTGGACGATCGCGAAGTCCGACTGCGCGAGGTCGAGCGTCGGGCGGATGCGCTCCGAGATCAGGCCGTCGAGCGCCAGCATGTGAAACGCGCCGAGCGTCGTGTCGCAGACGTAGACGCGGCTGCCATCCGGTACGTGCGTATTGAAGAACCGGACGAGGCTGCCGGTGGTGAAACCCCAGAACTGCCGGTTCATCCCGAGATCCGCGGAGCCCGGTACGAAGCCCGCGGCCATGCCGTAGTGCGAGAGCCCGAACGGATGGCTGTGCGCGGTCTCGAGCGCGGCCGGCGCGAGCAAGAGCGCGCCGAGGCTCACGGGCATGAGCGCGCGCACGCGACTCGAGCGCACGTACGCGGCGCACTCGCGCAGCGCGCGATCGAATCCAACGCCCGCGAACAGCGCGAGAAACGGATACGCAGTGAACCAGTGCTTGGTGCCGCCGAAGATCGGCGTCGACGGAATCGAGATCAAGATCAGCGGCGCGAACAAGCAGCCGACCAAGAGCACATCGGTAAAACGCGGATCGACCGGCGCTTCACCGCGCAGGCTC
>JAYUYY010000320.1:0-2366 GCA_043752225.1 Sandaracinaceae bacterium
CGCGCGCGTCAGCGTCCCTAGGCCCGCGCCGAGCTCTACGACGAGACTTCCCGGCTTGGGCGACGCCGCGGCCACGATCGTGCGCACCGCCGATTCCGAGACCAGGAAGTTCTGCGAGAACGCTGCCTTCGGCGAAAGACCGTGGCGGCGCAGCGCGCTGCGCGGATCCTCGCGGTCGTGCTCGTTCATCGGCTCACCGGCGCGAGCGACACGCCCAATCGACCGAGCGCACGCCGCGCTTCCTCGACACGCCGCGCTTCCGTGCGCGCCGCCGCGCGCCACAGGTCCTGCTCGAGACCTTGCGCGCCGAGCGCTTCCTGCTGTCCGAGCTCCGGCACGATGAAGCTGATCGAATGTCCGCGGCCGCGCAGCATCTTCACCACGCGCAAGAACGGCTCGAGCACGCTGCGATCATCCAGGCTCGCGCCATCGAGATCGGTGACCACGATCAAGCTGCGCGTCGCGCGCGTGTCGCCAGCTTCGGCTCGCAGCGCCTGCGCCAAGCCTTCGAGCTTATCGGTCGGTGCGGTGCGATAGGGCAGGGCGATCCCGCGCAGCTGACAAAACCTTCGCAACCGTCCGAGCGCTCGACTCGAAGCGATCGGCAACACGCGTTGACGCTCACCGTCCAGCATGCGCGCTACATGCGCGGTCAACGCGCCGGTGTCGAGCTGCCCGTGCACGAACAAGTCGATCCCATCCTGCTGTCGCAAGTAGCTGGCGACGCGCCGCATTAGCGTTGCGTCTTCGATCTCGGTGAGGTCTTCGTCGACGACCTCGGTGATCTTGAGCAGCGCTTCGTAGACCAGGGAAAGGTGCGCCGCGCCTTCGCCGGCGGGCACGCTCGCCACCACACGCCCGTCGACCGCCCGCAACGCGAACTGGTCGCCGCGGCGCAGCGCGTCTTGGGCCGCGCGTGCTGCGATCTCGATCGCCAAGTCGAGCTTGCGTTTGCCGAGCACGCCGCCGCGCATCGTCGCGCTGGCATCCACGATCATCGCGACGCTGCGCTGCGTCTCGCGCTCGACCTCGCGCACCATCAAGCGACCCGCACGCGCGCTCGGCTTCCAGGCGATCGCGTTGAAGGGGTCGCCCGGTTGGTACTCGCGGATCTCGTGCAGCGCAGTGCCTGCGCCGCGCAGGAAGATCGAGCTGCGCGCAGCGCGATCGACGGTCTCCGAAGCGTTGCGGCTGACGCGCGCCTGCGAGCGCGCCGCAGCACGTGGCAAGACCTTGGCGGAGAGCGGGCTCGGGAAACGCACCGCCGTGCTGAATAGCCCGAAAGGACCCGGCACCGACGCGACGACGCCGTGCAACACGACCCGACCCGCGGCCGGCGCGCGGATCTTCAAGTCGAGCTCTGCGCTCTTGCCGGCTGGAATCGAAAGCGGCCCGTCGATGCCGGTCGAGACCTCGACACCTTCCGGGGCTATGACGCGCAGGTCGTCGAACAAAAGCGTTTGGTCGCCGCGATTGCGCAGCGAGCAGCGCGCATCGAACGTCGCGCCCGCGACCGGCAACGCGCGCGAGGGCTCCACCCACCACGAAAGCTCGACCCGCGCGCGCCGCAACCGGCTGGCCGCGGGCGCCGTGAGCGCAAAGGCGATGCACAAGCCGAGCGCGATGCCGCCGCCGAGCGTCACCACGCTGGGCGAGCTGGCAGCCCATCCGATCAGCAACGTCGCCGCGCAACCGCACAGCGCCATCACCGCCTTCTGCGAAGGCGAAGGCAGCATGCTCAGCGCACGCTCACCTTCTCGAGCAGGCCGCGCACGATCGTCTCGCCGCTCGCGCCTTCCATCTGCGCGTCCTGCGTGAGCACCAAGCGATGCGCCAGCACGTTCACGGCCAGCCGCTTCACGTCATCGGGCAAGAGATGCTCGCGACCGGACTGCAACGCGAGCGCCTTGGACGCCTGGAGCAAAGACAACGACGCGCGCGGCGAAGCACCGAGCAGCACGTGCGGATGCGCGCGCGTCTGGCCGCACAAGCGGACGATGTAGTCGATGATGCTCGGCTCGACGTGCACCTGGCTGACCATCGCCTGAATCGCCAGCACGGCTTGGGGCGCGAGCATGCTGCGGATCGCAGGCAGCGCGCGCCCGAAGCGCTCGAGGATGTCGCGCTCCTCGGCCGGCGTCGGATAGCCGATGATCAAGCGCAGCAAGAAGCGATCGATCTGCGCTTCCGGCAACGGATAGGTACCGGCCTGCTCGAGGCGATGCAGGAGACGCAGGCCACGATCGATGGCGAGACGCGCCCGCTGCCGCAGCCCTTCCTCGTGATCGCGACGCAGAACCCGGTCGAGCAGGCCGGTACCTATCCGTTGCCGGAAGCGCAGATCGATCGCTTCTTGCTGCGCTTGA
>JAYUYY010000321.1:0-6237 GCA_043752225.1 Sandaracinaceae bacterium
CCGCACTCGCGCGGCGCGCCCGCAGCGGTCCCTGTCGCAAGACAGATCAGCCCCGCCGCGCACACCGCGTCGCCGGTGCCTCCACACGCTTCGCCGAGCCGACCGGGCGCAACGCACCGGCTCACGCTGTCGGGGCAAGCGAGACCTTCGGCGCATTCGTCGTCACTCGTGCACGACTCATTCGCTCCGAGCAACGCCGAGCACGTGCCGGGACAGCTCTCACCGTTGCGCTTGCAGAACGCGACGCCGGCGCAGTCCTCGTCGAGCGCGCAGTTGCCGCCGAGCTCGACGTCGCCTTCGAGCACGAGGTTGCAGTGCTCGCTCATCAACGTCCGCGTGGTTTGAAAGCCGCAGCCGATGCCGTCGATCGCGGCCAGGCACGCGCTCACTTGGCTCGCGTCGTAGTGCACGCGCCCGGCTTGCACCGCTTCTTGGGTCGCGGCGAAATCACCGTCGTCGAGCTGCGCGCGCAACCGCGCTTCGCAGCCACCCTCGCCGAAGAACCGCTCGCCCGTGCTCTTGCCGAGGCAGCGCTCGAGCTCCGGACAGAGTGCATCCACGAAGCGTCCCGGCAGCTCTTCGAGCGTAGGCTCTCGATCGCTGTCGCTGCCGTCTTCCTTGCACGACCAAGCGACCGCGATGAACGCGATCGCAGCAACAGCTCGAAGCGTGAGAGTCCGCATTTCGAGGCTCTGCCATGCTTCGCGCGTTGGGCTCAACTTCCTGGTAAGCCGGCAGAGCTCGAGCCGCGTGAGCCAGCGCGCTTAAATGCAAAAAGGTCCGCCCCGAGGTGGGCAGACCTTCTTGCAAACACCGAAGCCGCGCGGTTGCGCGAGCTGGCGTCTGTGCTTACGCGCGGCGGCGGCGAGTGCCGACGAGCATCACGCTACCGAGCAACAACGCGAGCGCCGAGCCACCGGTCGCGCCGCCTGCAAGCTCGGGCACCGCGTGCGTCGAGGTGATCTCGGCATCGTGCGAGAACGGCGCGAAGCGCACCTGGCGTCCGTTGCGGATCGCACCGTACGCGTCGAGGTGGAAGGTGCCGGTGCCGCTGAACGTGATGTCGTAGGCGTTGATCTGGCCGACGAGCGCGCCGTTCGTGGTCGGGAACGCGTTCTGGAAGTCGGCGATCGGCGAATCGCGAAGCGTGAAGTTGCCGAGGCTGAACTCTTGCCAGTCGGTGCCGGCGCCGTAGATGCCGTGACCCGCGAGGCTCGCGCCGTTCGCGAGCGTCGGTGCGCTGCCGTTCGTGACGGTCTGCGTCAGCGTCGCGGCAGCCGACGTCGAGTTGTCGACGAAGCTCGAGCTGCCGGTCGTGGTCGAGGTCAGCGTGATCGCCGGCGTCGTCGTCCCGTGGTCGTAGGCGACCGCGAGATTCACGTCCGAGATCGTGCCTTGGCCGCCGTTGCCGCCCACGTTGCCGATGACCCAAACGGTCGTCGACTGGCCTTGAGCGGTGCTCACCACCCAAGTCTGCGTGTCGGCGTCATAGCTGCCGCCCTCCACGTAGAGTTGGAGAATCGGCTCTGCCTGGGCGATCGTGGGGAGCGCCGTCATCCCAAGAATTGCCAAAACGGACCAAAGGTTGCTTCGCATGAGAATCCCTCGTCCCTACGCCGAATACATCTGGCGTGGTGTCCATACCCTGGCTGAAAGTTGCGGTGTACACAAGTGTGACAGCCACCTTTGGCTCAATAAAGCTACAGGGCCGGTTTTGGTAGGTCGAGGCAGGGGCTGGATTACGATCACCGCGGCATTGGTGGTTCTGTTGCTCGCGTGCAGCCGGAGCTCTGCGCGACCACCGGCTGAAAGCGCCAGTATCGAGGCTGCACACGCCTCGCTCCGCAAGGGCGATTCCGAGGCGGCGACCCAGCAGTTTCAACAGCTTGCACGCGCCGGCCAGGCGGCTGGCTACGCCGGGCTGGGCGAGGTGTATGCGCTTCAAGGGCGCTGGAAAGCGGCCATCGCCGAGCTCGAGAAGGTGAAGACCGGTGCTCCGGAGTGGCCCGACGCCGCGACGCTGCTCGCGATCGCGCTGGCCTGTGATGGTCAGCTGGGCGAGGCCAAGCAGCTCGCGCAGCAGCTCCGCCAATCCAACCCACAGGGCGTGTTCCCGACGATCTTGCTCGCGACGATCGCCACGGATGTGAGCGAGCAGGAGCAAGCGCTCGCAGCGCTCGACGGTCTCGCAGCGAGCTCGCCCGCGCGCGCCAACGCCGAGTATCAGATCGTGCGCGCCGAGCTGTTGCGCGCGCTCGGCCGACCGATCGCGGAGACCAATCCGAGCAAGACGGATAAGCCGGTCGCGAGCGTGTCGATCAGCGTTGCGCTCGCTGAAGCCGCGCATCGGGTCAACAACTTGCCGCTCGCGGATGCGCTGCTCGCAGCCGCCGTTCGCAGCGCGCCCAAGAGCGGCTCGGCTCGCGCGCGCTGGGCCGAGATCGCGATCGAGCGCGGCGATGCTCCACGCGCGGCTTCGCTGCTCGAGCCGCTGCCGCAAGCAGAGCACGAGCCGGCTGCGCTCACGGCCTTGCGCGCGCGGATCGCGATCGCGAATGGCCAAGCCCAGCAAGCGGCGACGCTGCTCGATCGCGCGCTCTCGGATCGCGGACTCGACGCTGAAGCGCGCGCCGCGCTCGGACGGGCGCATGCGCACGCGATGCTCGCCGCCAATCGTCCCGACGATGCGCGTGCGGACCTCGAGCGTTTGATCGCGCAGAATCCTCGCGACGAGCGTGCGCGCTTGATGTTGGCCGAGCTGCGCATCCGGACTGGGCAAGCCAAGCAAGCTGTCGCGGAGCTCGGTCCGTGGACCGCCAACGCCGAAGCCTCGGCGCGCAGTCACTATTGGTACGGCATGGCGCTCGAGAAGAACGGGCAAGCGCCGAATGCCGAAGCCGCGTTTCAACGCGCAGTCGATCTCGATCCGAATGACGCCCAGGCGTGGCTCGCGCTCGGCAATGTGCGCGTGAGCCTCGGACAGCTCGGCCGCGCGGTCGCTCCGCTCGAGCAAGCGCGCA
The DNA here is from genome assembly GCA_043752225.1 of Sandaracinaceae bacterium. GTDB lineage: Bacteria > Myxococcota_A > Polyangia > Polyangiales > JAFGIB01 > JAYUYY01. The sequence continues at coordinate 3,021 of JAYUYY010000321.1, forward strand.
AGCTGCAGCCCAAGAACGTCGTCGTGCTCGCGCGCGTCGCCGACGTCTACGAACGCACGGCCGACTACAAGCTCGCGGCGAAGCGCTACGAAGAGGTGATCGCGATCGATCCGCGCTTGGTGCCGGCGCTCAACAATCTCGCGTATCTCTACGCGCAACATTTAGGTGAGCTGACGCGCGCGGTCGAGCTCGCAAAGCGCGCGCACGACCTCGCGCCTGAGCTGGGCCCCGTGGCGGACACGTATGGATGGTCGCTCGCCAAGCTGGACCGGAACGCTGAAGCGTTGCCGCTCCTGCTGGTTGCGCTCGAGAAGAGCCCGCAAAGCGCGCTGACCCTGTACCACCTGGGCGTGGTGGAGCTGCGCCTCGGTAAAGCCAAGAGCGGCCGCGCTCACTTGGCTCAAGCGCTCGAGCTCTCGACCACCTTCGAGGGCGCGAACGAAGCGCGCAAGCTGCTCTAACGTCTCGGCACTGGGCTTGCGATACGCCGTGGCATGGCACTCCACAGCGCACCGCAACCTCCCGATCCGCAGCGCGATCCACCCGCGCATCCGGATCCGATCATTCCGCCCGCCCCCTCGCACCGGCCGCCCTTCATCGAGCCCGAGCGTCCCGGGCGCGAGGAACCGCAGCGCATCGAAGATCCCCCGCGCCGAGATCCCAACGATTCGCCGACCCCAGGCACGCCGAAGCGCGAAGAGATCATCCCGCCCGGCCGCGTCGTGCTGTTCGAGAGTGAGCGCACTCACGCCACACCTGATGCGCTGAGGCACTGCGTTTAAGCGCGGTTGCGAAGGCGTTTCCCGAGCGTAGATCGCCCACGGCTCAAGCCACCTCAGGAGATTCTATGAACACCGATCAAAACTCATCCGTAGACGTGCTCAACTCGTTTCTTCGCGGCGAGATCTCGGCTGTCGAGACGTATCGCCAAGCGCTCGACACGGTGAAGGCCGCGCCCGTGCGCACACAACTGCAAGACTGCATGCAGTCGCACGCGCGACGTGTCGACGTGCTGCGCCAGCAGATCTCGTCGCTCGGCGGCGAGCCTTCGGAAGGCTCCGGCATCTGGGGAACGTTTGCGAAGGCAGTCGAAGGCGGCGCAAAGGTGCTCGGCGAGAAGGCCGCGATCGCGGCGCTCGAAGAGGGCGAGGACCACGGCCGCAACGACTATCGCCAAGACCTCGAGAAGCTCGATCCGATGACGCGCTCGTTCGTCGAGAGCCGAATTATGCCGGAGCAAGAGCGCACGCACAGCACGCTCAGCAGCTTGAAGCGCGCGCTTGCCTAGCTCGCCGCTCGCCTCGCTCGCACTGATCCAATGACGCGCATGATCCTCTTCATGCGCGTCATGTCTTTAACGAAGCGTTCCGGAAACGCTCCGCGTGCATGCTCCGCTAGGTAGGTCGCTCGCCCGCGTGCGAGGATCCGCGGGAAAAATGATCCGCTATCTTGCAGAGCTCACCGCTCCTCGAATCGTCTTGTGGTGCTACCTGCTGTGGTGGCTCTTCACCGCGACCCTCTACTTCGATCCCAGTCCTCGGCTTTGGATCACCTCGCTGGGCTTGAGCGGCATCATCGGGACTGCGCTGTACTTGAGCACCGCGCACGGCAGTAAGACGAAGACCGCGCTCGATCGCTGGCAGATCTTCCGCTTGTTTCTGATGCCGTTCTGCGTGTCGAGCTTCGCGGCGCTGATTAAGGATCGCGGCTTCATCCTCGTATTCCATCCGACGCTGCGCGCGAACCTCGTCGGGGCCGGCTGCTGCGCGGTATTCATCGCGCTGGTCGCGTTAGCGAGGCTCGCCGCGCCGCGGCCGGGCACGAGCCTCAATTAACCAGGGCGATAGCGCAGGCAAGTTGCGCGGGGGGCTGCGCGGAGCGAGCCTGTCGCCTTGGGTCGCGCAGTGAGATCGCCTGAAGACACGTACCGCGAAGAGAACGACGAGCTCGCCAGCTCAGTCGCGCGTGGCCCGCGAACCGAAGCGGCGCTGACCGTGTTGCGCGGCGACAATCCAGGCGCGTTGTACATGCTCGATCGCGAGGAGCACGTGATCGGTCGCGACCTCGACGCGTCGATCGCGCTCACCGACGGCAACCTCTCGCGCCAGCACGCGCGCATCTCTCGAGCCGAAGGCGCGTTCATGATCGAGGATCTCGGCAGCACCAACGGCACCTTCGTCGACGGTGCGCGCGTGCAGGGCCGGCAAATGCTCGAGGATGGCTGCCGGATCTACCTCGGCACACAGGTCGTCTTGCACTTTCGCCTGCACGACGAGGTCGAGCTCGAAGCGGTGCGCGAGGCGTATGCGCTGACCGTGCGCGATGCTCTCACCGGCGTCTTCAACCGACGCCACCTGCAAGAACGGCTGTGGTCCGAGAGCGCGTTCGCGCGCCGGCATCACACCGCGCTTTCTTTGATCTTGCTCGACATCGATCACTTCAAGCGCATCAACGACGAGCACGGCCACTCGATCGGTGATGCAGCCTTGCGCTCGCTCGCCAAGGCGCTGACGGAGCTCACCCGACAAGAAGACGTGCTCGCCCGGCACGGCGGCGAAGAGTTCGCGTTGATCGCGCGCGGCATCGATCGCGCGAATACGCTGCTGCTCGCCGAGCGCATGCGCAGCGCGATCCAGGCGCTGCGCCTGCCGGTCGGCGAAGTCGAGATAGCGTTCACCGTGAGCATCGGGATCGCGCACAGCGAGAACGGCGAAGATGCGCAGCCGCAGCAGATGTTCGAAGCGGCCGATCGCGCGCTGTACGCAGCGAAGGATGCCGGCCGCAACGTCGTCTCGCTCGCGCCGTGCGCGCTCTAGTCCGCCGGAAGCAGGCGAAGCTGCGCTCCGCGATCGCGATGTGTCCCGATGATTGGACGCGACGCGAGTGACTAGGACGGGCCGCGCGGCGCTCGTGACGCAACCGCGTGAGTCTGCTTCTCGACGCGCATTGCATTGCTCGCATCTCGCGTCGACACTCCCCGCGCACGGAGGCGTAACATGGGGATGCATGAAGAGCGGCGCGCAACGGCCAATGAGCCGACGCGTTCTGAAATTGTCGAGTCGCACGGCCTGGTGCAAAGCGATTCGCCGCCCGAATTCGAAGCGTCACCCGCGTATCAGCAATACGTCGTGTGGCTCTTGTTCGTGGTCTACGTCTTCAACTTCGTCGATCGCCAGATCCTCTCGATCGTGATCGAGCCGATCAAGGTCGAGCTCGG
>JAYUYY010000322.1:0-2364 GCA_043752225.1 Sandaracinaceae bacterium
CATGCCGACCGCGGTGCCGTGCGCGAGCAGCTGCGTCACCGCGCTCTGCTTGGCCAAGAAATCGAGCCACGGCGTGCGCGCGAGATGCACCGCGTCGCCTTGATCGCCTTGGCCCACGCCGACGCCGTCCATCACGCAGATCACGACAGGGCCGGCGACGGCCAGGTGAGCGTTTTTGCGCAGCATCCAATCAGTCATGTTCTCGTTCCGTGCCTATGCACGCTTTCGATCTGTTGCAGCGTGCGCTGCGCCCACGTCGGCCGCTCAGTCCAGCGTGCCGTTCAGTCGAGCGTAGTGGACGGCGGTGTGCACGGCACCGGCGCGGCGCTGATCAAGCCCACGATCGGAAGCTGGATCGGATCGGGGAAACAGCCGAGCGGCACGAAGTCTTGGAGATTCAAGCCGCACACGCCACTCGGCGGGCAGCAGCCGGGGATCGCGATGATGCCGAAGACGTTCGTACCCACGCACCGGGGATCGTTGGCTCCGGGCGCGTCGCGCTCCGCGCATTCCGCGATGCCGACCGCGCTGAGATCGAGGCCGCAGACCTCGTCCGCAGTGCAGCAAGCGGGCGTATCGCCGAGCATCGTGGTCGCGCCTTCGCACATGCTGACCAGGCACGCGGCCGGCGCTGGATCGGGCTCGCCTGTCGAAGCATCACTCATGGGGACGGACGAATCGGGGTTCCCCATCCCGTCGCCATCTCCGTCGCCATCGCCATCGCCCGCATCGGCTGCGACGCTCGCGTCGAACGCACCTGCGCGCGTGCCGGGCAGCTCGTGGCCCTTGCTGCATGCGCTGCCGCATAGCAAACACAGTGTTATCAAAAGCGCTTCAAGTCGGAGCCCACGGACAGAGAGCGATTCGAACAACGATCGATGCTGCATCGCGAGAGCTCCCAACAAATGGACTGGCGCGTGAATAGCACGAAGGCCGAGCACGAACGAAGGCTTTGAGTCCGGTCGTTGGGGGTTGTTCTCGCGAGCGAGGGGGCCAGGATCGAGTGAGTGGGTGTGAAGCAAACAGCGCGCTTCGGGAGCGCAGCCGGCACCTCGCGCTTTGCGTGCTTGCTCGCGTGCTTGCTCGCGTGTAGCGGCGACATCCACAGCGACCCGAGCTCGAGCTTCGCGCCAGGCGCCGGCTCGCAGGCGGGCGTGGGGGCGGCGAGCTCCGGCCAGAGCGGCGGCGGTGCGAACGCGGGTGCGGGCGGCGCGGGCAACACGACCGGCGATGAACCGAGCCCCGCTACGCGAGCGGCACGGCTCACGCACCTGCAATACGAGAACACGCTCGCCGAGCTGTTCGAGATCGACGATGCCAAGACGTACACGACCGACCTGCGGCTCGATCCAGCGCACGCCGGCTTTATGTTCGACAACGACTCGATCTCGCTGAGCGTCGATGAGGCGCTGTACACCGGCTATCAGCGCAGCGCCGGCAGCATCGCGCAGCGCGTAGTCGCGGACTCGGCGTTGCTCGCGCGGATCGCGCCGCCCGCTCCCGGCGATGCTGCGCGCGCGGAGGCGTTCGTGCGCGACTTCGGCTTGCGCGTGCACCGGCGTCCGCTCGAGCAGGAAGATGTCGACGCGTACCTCGCGCTCTACGCGATGGGGCCAGCGCTCGATACCAGCAACACGCCGTTCAACGCCGGCGTGCGCCTGGTGCTCGAAGCGATGTTGCAGTCGCCGTTCTTCCTGTACCGGATCGAGCAGAGCGCGACCGAGCAAGCCGGCGCGATCGCGCTCGATGACTACGAGATCGCTTCGCGGCTCTCGTATGCGCTCTGGAATTCGATGCCGGATGACGCGCTATTCGCTGCGGCGGGACGGGGCGCGCTGGCGGACGCGGCAAACGTCGCGCAACAGGCCGAGCGTATGCTGGATGATCCGCGCGCCAAGGCGATGGTGCAGCACTTCCATAGCCAGCTGTTCGAGACCGAAGGCTTCGCCAACATCCAACCTTCCCGTAACGCGTTCCCGAATGTCTCTCCGCAGCTCGGCGCATTCGCGATCGAGGAGAACGAGCGCTTCGTCAGCGAGATCGTGTTCGCGCAATCCGGCGGCTACCGCGACCTGCTGACCTCGAGCGACACGTTCGTGAACGCCGAGCTGGCGCGCATCTACGGGCTGTCCGGCAGCTTCGGCGAGAGCTTCGTGAAGGCCGCGCTCGATCCGAGCGAGCGCCGCGGCATCTTCACACAAGTGGGTTTTCTCGCGAGCAACGCGACCTCGACCGATCCCGATCCGATCCATCGCGGCGTGTTCCTCGCGCGACGCATCGTGTGCCTGACGCTCGCGCCGCCGCCGGCCAACGTGCCGCCCGTGCCGCCGACCGAAGGCCGCACGAACCGCGAGACGATCGAAG
>JAYUYY010000323.1:0-2362 GCA_043752225.1 Sandaracinaceae bacterium
GTGATCTTGATCTGCGACGCCTCGGCGATGGCGCGCTCGCTCGCGGCGCTGGTGCACGGCTTCGCGAGCTTCGAGCCGAGCGTTCGCGTGGCCGGTGTGATCTGCAATCGCATCGGCGGTGCCGGGCATCGCGCGCTGCTCGAAGCGGCGTGCACGAGCGTGCCGGTGCTCGGGGCTCTCGTCGGCGAAACCACGCACGCTTTTCCGGAGCGTCACCTCGGTTTGCGCAGCGCGAGCGAGCTCGAGGATGTCGGATGGCTCGATGCGTGGGCCGAGCGGATCGAAGCGCAGTGCGACGTCGCGCGCTTGATCGAGCTCGCCAACGCCGCGTCGCCGCTGGCTCGCGAGCGGGAGCCGCGCGCGGTGGAGCCAACGCGCTGTCGAATCGCGGTCGCGCACGACGAAGCGTTTCACTTCTATTACGACGAGAACCTGCGGCTGCTCGAGGCGCATGGCGCGCAGCTCGTGTTCTTCTCGCCGCTGCGCGATGCATGCGTGCCCGATGCCGACGGTCTCTATATAGGAGGCGGCTATCCCGAGCTGCACGCCGCTGCGCTCGCGAGCAACGGCGCGATGCTGCAATCGCTGCGCGCGTTCGCAGCCGCGGACAAGCCGATCCTCGCCGAGTGCGGCGGCCTCATGTACCTCGCGAGCGCGATCGTCACAGCGCATGCTGAGCGCCATGAGATGGTCGGGCTGATCGAAGGCACCGCGGTCGTACAAGAAAAGCTCCAAGCGATCGGCTACGTGCAAGTGCAGACCGCGCGCGATACGTGGCTCGGTCCAGCCGGTACGCGCGCGCGCGGTCATCAGTTTCGGTATTCGCGACTCGAAGGTGGCGCGCAGCCGGACCTTTACGCGATGACGACGCCCGCAGCGCAGGTCATCGGCACCGAGGGCTACGGCGCGCGCTCGCTGCTGGCCTCGTACGTCCACCTGTGCTTCGCGTCGAACCCGAAGCTCGCGCAGGCGTTCGTACGGGCCTGCGGCATTCACTCACGTAGCTCGTAGTGCACGAGCCCGACGGCATCGAGATCGAAGCCGCCGGTATTCGAAGAGCCCGGCATCGCTTCGAGGTCGCGAATGCGCACGTAGCGCGCGTGATCGAGCCCGAGGTCGTCGAGATCGAACGCGTCGCCGCCCGTCAGCTCGGGGTCGAGCGGGAACACGAGCAGCGGGTCGTAGCGCAGCGTCGGCGTCCAACCGGCGCAGCCTGCGTACTCGCCATCCGCGTTGCCGACGTCGTCGCAGGGGAAGGCGTGCCAGGTAACGCCGTCTTCGCTGACCGCGACCTCCGCGGGCTCGGCGAAGACCATCGTGGGATCGTTGTTCGGCCAGAACGAGTTTTCGAACACGATGAAGTCGGCGCCGACGCCATCGATGATGTCGAGCTCGCGGAAGCCGAGCACGATCTCGCCGCCGACACCGAGGCTCATCACGTCGAGCGCACCCGAGCCGGTGCCGCGACCAGACGGGGGCCCGTACACGACTTCTGGAGAATCGCTTTGCCCGTAGCCCGCGTTCTCGCCGGCCGTGAACGAGACGATCTCACTCACGTACGGCAAGTCTGAGGGCGCCGGCACCGTCGCATCGGTGACTTCGGCATCGGACTCAACGGTTGTGTCTACATCCGCGTCGACGCTGCCGTCGAGCCGATCGCTCGATTCGTCGATCGAGCCATCCACGTCCGCATCGCTGTGATCAGTATGCGAGCCGTCCGGGCTGCCGGAAGCCGCATCGCTGTTCGAGCTCTCGGGTACGGAGCCGTCGCGCGCTCCCGCGTCACCGTGTTCGTCTTGCGATCCATCGCGCGTTTGGTCGCGGTGCTGTTGCTCGGCGTTCTCGCTCGCAGCACACGCGTGCAGCAGGCCGATCATCGCCAGCGCGATGAAGGCGTGCTGCGCGCGCGTCGCGCCGTGCTCACGCATCGATCGGCGCCCAGCGCGTCCACGTGGTCCACGGGCCGCCGTCGCAACCGGTCGCGAGATCGTCGTCGTCCACGGTAACCGCGTTGGTCTCCGCTTGCTCGCGCGTGTCTTCGTTCGTCGACGCGTAGCAGAAGACGAGCGTGTCGACGTCCAGCCGCAGCTCGATCTTGTTGTACTTGAGGCTGTATTCGTCGGCTTCTGGGTTCTGCGTGATCACGCTGCCGAGCGCGTTGTCGTAGCTCACGAGCAGGTCGTCGTCCCAGTTGCTCGAGTCGAGGGCGTAGTAGCTCTCGCCATTCGTCCATGTGCCTGCGGCGCCGAGCGGCGCTTGATACAAGGTCCAGGGCGCGTCGTTGCAGCCGCCCGTCGTAGGATCGCTATCGCTCGAGTCGTCGATGACCGCGACCGCGTCGTTGTAGGTCGCGAGCCCGGCT
>JAYUYY010000324.1:0-2361 GCA_043752225.1 Sandaracinaceae bacterium
TTCCGGGCGGTGGTCACCGAGGGCATCGCGGCGTTGCTGGAGCAGCTCGACGCGGAGGCCGAGCGCGAGCCGCTGACGGTCTCGACCTGGGTGCGCTGCCTGCCGCGGCACGTGCAGCTCTTGCGGGTCGGCGCGCACGCGCTGCTCGGGCCGGGTGCGCTGCGCGATTTCACGCTCGGGCAGGCCGCGCCGGTTTGGGAGCGGCTGCGCGCGCTGCAGCGGCGGGCAGAAGGATCGAGCGCGACCGACGATAGGCTCGTGATGTGGCTGGGCGCTTCGCTCGCGCTGCCGATGTTCGCGAGCGCGATCGAGCCCGAGGAACGCGATCCGTTGCGCCAGCGCAATACGCTGCACGCGTGGCTGACCGAGCGTGCGCCGAGCGCGCCGTCGGGGCCTTTCTCGTTGCGCGCGGCGCGCTCGCGGCTGCGCGGCTAATTGATAAGCAGCGCCGACGAAACCTGAAGCTTGGGCAACGCCGCGCTTTCTGACAGTCTCTGCGTCCCAGGAGGCTTCATGGCGGATCCCACGTTTCCATCGATCGACATCGCAGGCAGCGGTCAGCTCTACGCTCGGCTCAGCACCACGCAGGGCGTGATGGTGTTTGCGCTCGAAGAGCAAAAGACCCCGAACACCGTACGCAGCTTCGTCGGTCTCGCGACCGGCACCATCGATTGGAAAGACCCGAAGACCAATCAAGGCATGAAGGGCACGCCGATGTACGACGGCGTTCGCTTTCACCGCGTGATCCCCGGCTTCATGGTCCAGGTCGGCGATCCGCAAGCGCGCTACGCGGACATGGCCGCGCGCTGGGGCACCGGCGATCCGGGCTACAAATACGGCGACGAAATCGTGCGTGAGCTCAAGCACGACGCGGGCGGCAAGCTCTCGATGGCGAACGCCGGCCCGGGCACCAACGGCTCGCAGTTCTTCATCACCGAGGTCGCGACCCCGCACCTCGACGGCAAGCACAGCGTCTTCGGCAACATCGTCGTCGGCAAAGACGTGATCACGAAGCTCGCGAACGTGAAGCGCAACGGCCGTGACTGCCCGCTCGAAGAGCAGATGATCACGAAGGTCGAGATCTTCCGCAGCGCGACCCCGCCTACGGCGTGATGCCCGCGGTCTGAAGACGCGAGGGTGCAAGTTACGCGAGGGGCAAGCGTGTCAGGGGGGGAGCAACGCACGAGCGTCACCGAGCCTGCGAGCAGCGCGCAGAAGCTCGTGTGGACGCTCGTCGCGTTGCTGATCGCCAAGCGCATCGCGTATCACCTCGCGTACATCGTCCTCGATCCGTTCGCGCTCGGGACGTTCTCGGATGGTCAGCTCTACGAGCTCGCCGCGCGCGACATCCTCGCGCACGCGCCGTTCGGCAGCGAGCCGTTCTATTTGCAAGGCCTCTACGCGTACCTGCTCGCGATCCCGATGGCGGTCGTGCCGAAGGTCGTGATGGGGCTTTGGGTGCAGCTGATCTTGGCGGCGTTCGCGCTGCTGATCTTTCAGCGCAGCGCGCGCTCGATGTTCGGGCGCTTGTGCGGCGGGCTCTCGCTGTGCGTGCTGCTCGCGTGTCCCAAGCCGGCGTTCTACGAGAACAAGTATCTGTCGGTGTCGCTCGGGCTCGCGATGAACACGGTCGCGATCTACACGGCGGTGCGTGCGTTCGATCGCATGTGGCTGCGCGACGTGTTGCTCGCGGGGGTCGGCGCGGCGCTGGCCTTGCTGGCGAGGCCGAATCTCGCGCTCGCGATTCCGTTCACCGCGCTCGCCTTCTTGATCCTCGCGCGCTCGCGCCAGCTCGATGGGCGGCGCGTGTTGCTGGTGTTCGCGGCGGGCGTCGTGCTCGGCCTTTTGCCGATGGCGCTGCGCAATCAAGTCGTCGTGGGCTCGCCGCAGATCGCGCCGAGCCACGGCGGCGGCGTGCCGTTCTACATCGGCAACAACGAGTTCTCGAACGGCCGCTGGAACACCGCGGGCGGCATGTTCACCGGCATGGTGTTCGTCGAGAAATACGACCTCGCGAAGAAGCTCGCGATCCCGATCAAGGGCAAGCCGGTCGCGCAGCTCGATGCGGAGATCGGCGCAGCGCTCTACGGCAAGGCGTTCGACTACATCCGCGAAGATCCCGCGCGCTTCGTGCGGCTGCTCGGCGACAAGCTCTGGCTCACCGTCGGCAACCATCGCTTCGTGCGCGACTACGACATCCGCGGCGAGAGAGAGCTGATCGGCCCGTATCACAACCTCGGACTGCCGTTCGGCGCGGTGATCGCGCTCGGCGTGCTCGGGTTCTTTGCGGTCGCGCGGCGTGCGCAGCTGGTGCGTGGCGAGCGCCCGAAGCTAGTCGCGCTCTTGCTCGTGCTCGGCGGG
>JAYUYY010000325.1:0-6227 GCA_043752225.1 Sandaracinaceae bacterium
ATTGTGAGGATTTTTCCGAGGACGTAAGCCGCTCTCGAGACCAAATCGGACGCGAATCGCCCCTTATGTTGAGATGTGTCGGAGCGTTCGGTGCGTTGATAAGGTCCGGTCATCGCTTGTGAGGTGTGGGTGCCTTGCTCGCGGTGATGGTGGTGCGCATGACGGGAACGGGAACGGGAACGGATCCGCGCTCGCGCGGCGGCGCGACGTAGTGTGAGCGCGACACGCGCGCGCGCGCTCGATCGTGGATGTTGGGCGTCGCGATCACGGTCCTGCCGGCGCTCGCTTGCTCGGGATCGATCAACGGCGGGCGCGACGGGCAGAACGGTCCAGGCTCGCCCGGCCAGTCCGGTGCGAGCGCGAGCAGTGGTAGCGCTGCTGGCGGTGGCAACGGAGGATCGGGCGCGGACGGCAGCAGCGGCACGGGCGGCTCGAGCGGCCATGCAGGCGGGGTCGATCCGGGGCGCGTCACGCTGCACCGCTTGAACCGCGTCGAGTACGCGAACACGGTGCGCGACTTGCTCGGCACGACGCTGCGGCCTTCCGATGACTTTCCGGCAGACGATCGCGGTTACGGCTTCGACAACATCGCCGATGTGTTGAGTCTCGCGCCGGTGCAGGTCGAGATGTACTTCAACGCGGCGCAAGCTTTGATCGACGAAGCGATGAGCGTGGTGCAAGTCGGCGGCCGCCGGTACGAAGCTGAAACGATGGAGGCGAGCACCGGCGGTCCGGCGGGCACCGGGTGGAACCTCAACTCGGCCGGCACCGTGCAGCAATCGATCGCGATCGAGAGCGACGGTGAGTACCGGATCGCGGTGCGGGCGTGGGCGCAGCAAGGCGGTCCGGAGGTCGCGAGGATGTCGATCGACGTGAACGCGTTGCCGGTCGCGATGATCGACGTCGTGGCCGAAGAGTCGACGCCTGCGACGTATGAGGCGATGGCCACGCTCGAGGCGGGCACCTCGATCCTGGGGGCGTCGTTCCTGAACGACTTTTACGACGCGGCCACCAGCATCGATCGCAACCTGATCGTCGACTGGGTCGAGATCGAAGGGCCGCTCGGTGTGGACAGCGACAATCCGCTGCGCGCGCGCATCATGGTTTGCGAGCCGGATCCGGCTGCTCCCGAAACTTGTCTGCGCGATGTGATCGCGCAGTTCGGCCGGCGCGCGTTCCGTAAGCCGCTCGCCACCGCTGAGGTCGACGCGCTGCTCGCGCTCGCGACCGATGCGCTCGAGGCCGGCGACGACCTCGAGTCCGCGACGCGCTTGCCGTTGCGCGCGATGTTGGTGTCGCCGCAATTCTTGTTCCGCGTCGAAGCCGACGAAGATCCCGCGTCGCTCGAGCCGCATGCCTTGAGCGATCACGAGCTCGCTTCGCGGCTCTCGTACTTCCTGTGGAGCAGCATGCCGGACGAGACTCTGCTCGCGCTCGCAGACGACGGCGAGCTGGGCGATCCCGCGGTGCTGCGTGCGCAAGTCGCGCGGATGCTGCAGGACGACAAAGCCAGCGCGCTGGTCGACAACTTCGTGGGTCAGTGGCTGTTCATCCGCGCGATCGACGATCACGAGCCCGACTACGCGGTGTTCCCCGAGTTTGATGAGGAGCTCCGCACCGCGATGCGCGCCGAGACCGTTCGTTACGTCAGCGAGTTCGTCGCGGGCAACGAGAGCATGAATCACCTGCTCGATGCGGACTTCACCTTCGTCAACGAACGGCTCGCATCGCACTACGGCATGACCGGCATTACCGGCGATGCGCTGCAACGCGTGACGCTCGAAGGAGAGAATCGTCGCGGCCTGATCACGCAGGGGAGCGTGCTGATGGTCACGTCGTATGCGACGCGGACGTCGCCGGTGAAGCGCGGCAAGTGGGTGCTCGAGCAGCTGTTGTGCTCGGAGCCCGCGCCGCCGCCACCGAACGTGCCTGCGTTGGCGAAGGAAGACATGCCGAGCGGGTCGCTGCGCGAGCGCATGGAAGCGCACCGCGCGAATCCGGTCTGCGCGTCGTGCCACACGGTGATGGATCCGATCGGCTTCGGGCTCGAGAGCTACGACGGCATCGGGCGCTTTCGCGAGACCGATCAAGGCTTCGACATCGACCCGAGCGGCGAGCTCGGCGGCGTTGCGTTCGATGGCGCGCTCGAGCTCACGAGCTTGCTGACCGAGGACCCGCGCTTGCCGCATTGCATGGCCGAGCAGCTTTTGACCTATGCGCTCGGTCGCGGCATCGAGCGCTTCGACAACGACGATCTCGAGGCCATCACCGCTGCGTTCATCGCCGACGGTCAGCTCTTCCCGAAGCTGGTCGAGCACATCGTGCTGAGCGACGCGTTCCGGATGCGCCGTGGAGAAATCCCTGGCGAAGATCCTGCTGATGCTGTCGACGGAGGCGCACCATGATCGGCTATCGAAGTTCTTCGCGCCGCGCATTTCTCGGCGGCGCTGGCGCCACGCTTGCGCTGCCGTTCCTCGCCAGCGCGCTGCCCAAGCATGCACGTGCGCAAGCGGCGCCGCCGCTGCGGTTCCTCGGCTACTACGTCCCGTGCGGCATGCGCATGATCGACTGGACGCCTGCGACCGAAGGTACCGGCTACGACTTGCCGGCGATCCTCGCGCCGCTCTCGGGCGTGCAGAGCGAGGTCTCCGTGCTGACCCAGATCGCCAATCGCCCCGCGCGCCCGGATGGCGCCGGCGATCACGCTTCCGGTACCGGCGCGTTCTTGAGCTGCGCGCATCCGCACAAGACCGAGGGCGCCGACATCGCAAATGGCATCTCGCTCGATCAGCACCTCGCGAATGCGCTCGGCGGTGACACGACGCTGCGCTCGCTGCAGCTCGGCATCGACGGCGGCAGTAGCGCAGGCGGCTGCGATTCCGGTTACAGCTGCGCGTATGCGCGCAATGTCTCGTGGGCGGGCGCGGCGACGCCGCTGCCCAAGCTCACCGATCCCGGAGTCGCGTTCGATCGCTTGTTCGCAGGCTTCGATTCCGGCGCTTCGAGCGCTGAGCTCGCGCAACGCTTGCGCCAGAACACCAGCTTGCTCGACTACGTGCTGGGGGACGCGACCGCGCTCTCGCGGCGGCTCGGCACGAGCGATCGCAAGAAGCTAGACGAGCACATGAATGGCGTGCGCGAGCTCGAGATGCGCTTGCAGAGCTCGATGAGCGGTCCGGTTTGCGATCCCGGCACGAGGCCCGCGGTCGATCTCGGCTACGAAGCGCACGTGCGCGTGATGACCGACTTGATGGTGCTCGCGATGCAATGCGACGTGACGCGGTTTACGACGTTCATGCTCGGCAACGCCGGCAGCAACCGCAGCTACGACTTCCTCGGCGTGACCGGCGGGCACCACGAGCTGTCGCATCACGGCGGCGACGGCGCAAAGCAGGACGCGCTGACGCGCATCGGCATCTGGGAGGTCGAGCAATTCGCCTATCTACTCGACCGGATGCGCATGGTCGATGAAGGTGGCGAGAGCTTGCTCGATCACTCGGTGGTGTTTTTCTCGAGCGAGATCGAAGACGGCGACTCGCACTCGCACTTCAACATGCCGATTCTGCTCGCGGGCAAAGGCGGCGGCGCGTTCACGCCCGGCCGGCATGTCGTGTTCGACAGCGAGCCGAGCGTCGGCAACCTGTTCGTCTCGATCCTGCAGGCGTTCGGGATGCCGGACACCACGTTCGGCGACGACGGCACCGGTCCGCTCAGCGGGCTCAGCTGAGGCGCGCTTAGCTTCGCGCGACAATTGTAGAGCCTGCGACGCTCCGGAGCGGTCCGCAGAGGCGCGAGGTGCCAACACGCGTGCTATGGGAGCGCGCATGCCCATCCGTACCGCCGACGAGTACATCGCGAGCCTGCGCAACCGAAAGCTGAACGTTTATTTGTTCGGCGAGAAGGTCGCGGAGCCCGTCGATCACCCGGTGATTCGGCCTTCGATCAACGCGATCGCCGACACGTTTCGCCTGGCCGAAGAAGACCCGGAGCTGGCCTCGACGCAGTCGGCGATCTCGGGTGAGCGCGTCAATCGATTCCTGCACGTGACCGAGAGCGTCCATGACGTCGTGATGCAAAACCGAATGCAGCGCAGGCTCGGTCAACGCACCGGCACTTGCTTTCAGCGCTGCGTCGGCATGGATGCGATCAACTCGCTGTTCTCCGTGACGTTCGACATCGATGCGCAGCACGGCACGCCCTACCACGCGCGGCTCAAGGCGCTGCTCGCGCACTGGCAGCGCGAGAACTTCGTGATCGGCGGCGCGATGACCGACGTGAAGGGCGACCGCAGCAAGGCCCCGCACGAGCAAGAAGATCCCGACATGTTCGTGCACATCGTCGAGCGCCGCCCCGATGGCGTGGTGATCCGCGGAGCCAAGGCGCATCAGACCGGCTGTATCAACTCGCACTGGTTGCTCGTGATGCCGACGATGCGCCTGTCCGCCGCCGACAAGGACTACGCCGTGTGCGCGGCGATCCCGGTCGATCATCCGAACATCACGTACATCTACGGCCGGCAGAGCTGCGATTCGCGCGCGCTCGAAGGCGGCGAGATCGATCAAGGCAACGCGCAGTTCGGCGGCCAAGAAGCGCTGATCGTGCTCAACGATGTGTTCGTGCCCAACGATCACATCTTAATGAACGGCGAGACCGACTTCGCGGCGACCTTGGTCGAGCGCTTCACCTCGTACCACCGGCGCAGCTACGTGTGTAAGACGGGTTTGGGCGACGTGATGATCGGCGCGGCGGCGACGATCGCCGATTACAACGGCGCAGCAAAGGCTTCGCACGTGCGCGACAAGCTGGTCGAGATGGCGCACTTGAACGAGACCATCTACGGCGCGGGCATCGCGGCTTCGCACGAGAGCAAGCGCACCGCTGGCGGCAACTACCAGCCCGACGACATGCTCGCGAACGTGTGCAAGCACAACGTCACGCGCTTCCCGTATGAGATCGCGCGGCTCGCGCAAGATCTCGCGGGCGGTTTGATGGTCACGTTGCCTTCGGACAAAGAGTTCGAGAGCACAGTGACCGGGCCGATCTTGCAGAAGTACCTCAAGGCACGCCCCGGCGTTTCAGTCGATAATCGGCGCCGCGTGCTGCGCTTGATTGAGAACATGACGCTGGGGCGCAACGCGGTCGGCTACCTCACAGAATCGATGCACGGCGCAGGCTCGCCCCAAGCGCAGCGTGTTCAGATCCAGCGGCTGATGAACATCGACAGCAAGAAGGCGCTGGCGAAGAAGCTCGCGGGCGTGCGCGACGAAGACTGAGGTTGATGCTCAAAGGTTGGTTCTGAAGTCGGTCGTGCCCGTCGGCGACGTCTCGAGGAACCTCCCATAGCGATCATCACCTTCGAGGAAGACCTTGATCCATGACAGGCCGTAGCGGCCGACCTGTCCGTTCGCGCCTGCCGGGTTGTTGGCGATCCAGTGATCACCGCTCGTGAATTCGATCAGCATCTTCGGCGTGCGGTTCGGGATCGCTTCGTAGGTGGGTTGCGAAAGCGCTGCGGCGAGCGGGTCGGTGTTGGCTGCGAAGAGCAGCGAAGGCACCGTGGTCCGCGAGCCAGCGGGATTGAAGATCCAACCGCACAGCGAGATCGAGACCTTGAGCTCGGGATGCGAGTCGGCGGTAATCCAAGCGCCGCCGCCGCCCATCGACCAACCCATCACGCCGAGGCGATCGGTGTCGAGCGCGCCTTCGAGGGGACTTCCCGCGCGCGTGTTCTCAGCCTTGAGGCTCTCGAGCGCGTCGAGCAACGCGAGTGAGCGTAGCTCCGGCGAATCGGCGGTCGTGTTGGTGTCGATCGTCATCGTCACGATGCCGTGCGATGCGAGGAAGGGTCCCCACGTGGCCACCTGGTCGCGCAGCGAGACGAAGCCGGGAACGATCACTACGCCGCCGAAGGGCGGTTGAGCGTCGCTCGGGTAATAGACGGTCGCGCCGCCCGCCAAAAAGCCTGCATCGCCGTAGCTGGGCCCGTTACGCAGACCTTCAAGCTCACCGTACGTGAGCACGCTGTACTCGCCGGCGCTCGTCACCGAGCGCTCCGTCGGCGCGTCGCCGCGGATGAATGGATCTTCGTCGCCGAAGTTGCCTGCGGCGCCAGCAGCACCGCCAATGCCTGCGCTGCCTGCAGCGCCGCTAGCGCCACCGATGCCACCGATGCCACCGATGCCACCAGTGCCACCTGCACCGCCGCGCGGCTTGCCGTTGCCTTTGCC
>JAYUYY010000326.1:0-6227 GCA_043752225.1 Sandaracinaceae bacterium
GCGTCCTCCAAGGAAATCGCGCCCACGCCGCTGATCGAGCACACCTTCGATCCCGATCGAAACTTCAGCGAGCTCGAGCTCGACGACCTGATCGCGTGATGCACAGCGCTTGCACGCCGAAGATCCACACCGCCGTCACGCGTGCGCGCCGCCGTGGCCCTCGTGACCTTCATGACCTTCGTGCTCGTGGACGTTGACCGACTTTTCATCGGGCTGGAGCTTCGCACCGGTGTGGCGCGCGTAGACCTGCGTCAGCTCGGCGCCGAAGAACAAGATCTGCGCCGAGTAGTAGACCCAAACCACCAGCGCGACGACCGAGCCTGCCGCACCGTAGCTCGACGTGAAGGTCGACTTCCCGAGGTAGAGGCCGATCGCAAATTTGCCGAGCGTGAACAGCACCGCGGTCGTGAACGCTCCGACCCACACCGGCGCCCACGCGATCTTCACGTCGGGCACGACCTTGAGCACGAGCGCGAAGATCACGGTGACGAGCCCGAGCGAGATTACGAAGTTCAGGATCGTCCAGAGCGCCTCGCCACCGGGCAGGCTGCTCTCCATGAAGTGGCCGAGCCCGGCGATGACTGTGCTCATGACCAGCGACACCAAGAGCAAGAACGCGACGCCCATCACCATCGTGAACGAGAAGAACCGATCCTTGATCGCGCCGACGATGCCGCGGCCCGGCTTTGGCTTCACCTCCCAGATCGTGTCGAGCGACGTTTGGAGCTCGCCGAACACGCCCGAGGCGCCGAACAACAGCACGATCACGCCGACGATCGAGCTCAGCACGCCCGTGCTGCGGTCGCGCGCGCTGCTCGCGATTCCCTCGATCGCCTCGCCGGCTTGAGCGCCGACCACCGAGCCGATCTCGTTTGCGATCTGCCCGCGCGCCGCCTCGTCCCCGTACAAGAGCCCGACCGCCGAGACCGCGAACACGATCAGCGGCGCGATCGAGAGCAGCGTGTAGTACGCGAGCGCCGCCGCCAGCCTCGGCGCATTGTCATCCTTCCAATCGGTGACGGTCTCTTTGAGAATCGTCCACAACGCGCGCATAGGTCTGGCCCCGTTGCGGCCGACGTAAACACCGATCGCGGCCTGTCGAATCTTCGCCCGGGCGTGCGCATGGACACCTCGTGCATAGAAGAGCTGCGCATGGCTGCGGCGCACACCGATACCGACGACGCTCTGCACAGCGCGCTCGAGCGCTTCACGAAAGTTTCGGGATTCTCGGAGCGCGGCGCGATCGTGACCGATCTCGACGGCACCGCCGTGCACGAGATGGACGGAAGGATTGTGATCCCACAGCGCGTCGAGCTTGCGCTGATGGAGCTGGTGAAAGCCGGTCATCCGCTCATGCTCAACACGCTGCGCTTCCCGCTCTCAGTCATCCGAACATTCGGACGCGAGTGGTACAGCGTGACCGGCGCAGCGCTGCCCGCGGTGACGCTCAATGGCAGCTTGCTCGGCAACATCGTCGAGACGCGCGAAGGCGAGCTCGGGTTCGAGGAGCTCGCGTGCTTTCCGCTGACGGCCTCCGAGATCGATCAGGCGCTCGAGCCGGTGATCAAGCTGCTCGAGCAGGGCGTACGCGACGTGCTCGTCTTCTACTATCCGCGCGACTGGCGGATCGGCGAGGTGATCTGGACTCCGGTCGCGGAGAAGGTGATCCCGATCAAGGAAAAATATCGCAGCGCGTCCGCCGTGAGCGCCGTCGAGCTGCCCAAGCTACGCGCGCAGCTCGCGGAGGAAGACATCTGCATGATCTTCCTGCTGATCGATCTGCCGCGCGATCGCTTGATGGCCTATCAGCACACGTCGAGCAGCTCGTTCTACACGCACGCTGGGATCGATAAGCTCGCGAGCGCCTACACGATGGCGAACATGCTAGCTAGCGATCTCAAGGCTTCGGTCGGCGCCGGTGACACCACCATGGATCGTTTTCTCGAAGGTGTCGGCTGCGCGATCATCGTCGGCGAGCGCGAGCTGGCGTTCAACGGCGTGTACGAGACGCTGCGCGTGCCCAATTCGCCGAAGCTCGGCGATCTGCTCTTTCGGCTCGTGGAGCTCGAGCGGTCGTTGCACAAGTGATCCTCATCGAACGGTCATGAACACGCCCGCGACAAGTCAGCCGATCGATACACGCGAGACTCGCAAGGCGCTGTCGATGGCCAAGGAGCTCGTCGCGCATCACCTCGGCAGCGCGCCGACGCGGATCGCGCGGCAATCCGGCGGCCTGCGCAACATCGTCTACACGGCCCAGCACGCGAGCGAAGGCGAGCTGATCATTCGCCTCTCGCCAAACCCCGAGGCCATCGACAGTTTTCTCAAAGAAGCGGAGGTGATCCGGCGCGTTCGCGTGCTCGGCGTACCGACCGCCGAGGTCCTGCACGTGGGCTGCGAGCAAGTCGAATACCCATACATGCTGCAGCGCCGAGTGGGCGGCCGCGAAGCGACCCATCATCCGGAGCGCTTCGCGATCTTGCGCGAGATGGGTCGCTACGCTGCGCTCATCAACTCGATGGATACGGTCGGCTTCGGCCGCGCGATCGTGTGGGCGGGGCAAGCCGGCACGCCCGCGCACGCGAGCTGGTTCGACTATCTGCGCAACGAGCTCAAGCTCGACGAACGGCTCGAAACGCTCGCGCGGCTCGATGTGCTCGGCGCGAAGAAGATCGATCGCGTGCGATCCATCCTAACGAACAGCGAGCTCGGCTCGCACACGCCGCAGCTCAATCACGGCGACCTGCGGCTCAAGAACGTGCTGGCCGACGAGGCCGGCAAGATCACCGCGATCATCGACTGGGAGGACGCCATGTCCTCGCTCGCGCCGCAGTGGGAGTGGTCGATCGCGCTGCACGATCTTTCGGTCGACGCCAAGCAGGAGCTGCTCGAAGGCTACGGCTTACCCAAGACGCGCGTGGCCGAGGTCGCCAGCATGATCTCGGCGCTCAACATCGTGAACTACGTGCCGC
Source organism: Sandaracinaceae bacterium (assembly GCA_043752225.1). Taxonomy (GTDB): domain Bacteria; phylum Myxococcota_A; class Polyangia; order Polyangiales; family JAFGIB01; genus JAYUYY01. Next base: position 2,973 of record JAYUYY010000326.1, read on the forward strand.
ACATCGAGCACCTCGCGGAGCTCGGCGACGCCGACAAGCTCGACTGGGTGCGGATTCGAATGAGCGGCGCGCTCGATCTCTATTCGCTGTAGCGAGCGGCCAACGTGCACACGCAGCGCGCATTGCAACCTCAGCATTGCGCTCGCGCGACCGGCCGCAGCGGCAGCAAAAGCCAAAAAAGTTTCGCGACCCTGTCGATCTCGTCGATCGTCGTTCGTCGCGCTGATAGAGCCGGACAATCCATTTCCGGAGGAGACACCGCCATGCGATTCATCATCACCGCGCAACCCGGTCCGCACACCAAGCCGCCGGACACGGAAGCGCCTTTCGACGAGCAGCTCTTCACCGCGTACATGAAGTTCAACGAGGACATGCACAAAGCCGGAGTGCTCGTCGCGAGCGAAGGCCTCAACCCCGGCGTCGGCGGCGCTCGCATCGAGGTGAAGAACGGTGAGCGCGTGCTCTTGGATGGACCCTTCGCCGAATCGAAAGAGCTCGTCGGCGGCTTCTACCTCGTCGAGGTCGAGTCGCGTGAAGAAGCCATCGCGTGGGCCTTGCGCTGCCCCACCGGCTTCGGCTCCGACGACGTCCTCGAGATCCGCGCCCTCACCGGCGAGAACGACATCCCAGCGCATTTGCTCGAGCTGCTCAGGGCCGCCGCGCCGACCTGGAGCGCGACCTTCGGCACGCCGAAGTAGCCGGGCCAACTGACGCAATCGGGTCTTCCGATCTGGCCAGTGCCGCCGTACTATTGCTGCTTCACTGCACGCGTTATCGGCAATTTGCCGGGAATTTCGCGAGGAGAGGCCCCATGTTCGGCAGCAAATCCGAGGACCCCACCGTGATCGGGCGCGGCGCGGTGATTGAGGGAATTGTGCGTATCCGCGGCCGCGTGCAGGTGGATGGGCGCGTCGAGGGAACGCTCGAGGTCGACGGCACGCTGTCGGTGGGCCCCGAAGGTCGCATTCGCGGCGAGGTGATCGCGGACGACGTCGTGGTCGGCGGCGAGGTCGAGGGCAAGCTTACCGCGCGCAAGCACCTGCATCTCGTGCGCAGCGGCAAAGTGCGCGGCGACGTTCGCTACGACACGCTGCAAGTCGATCGCGGCGCAGTGCTCGATGGCCGCACGCTTCACGGCGAACACGTCGACGAGCAAATCGAGAAACAGCGCGCGCCGATCGAAGTCGGTGCATCCGATGTGCGGCACGCGCCGCCTTCGCTGCCGCCAAAAGCACGGCCTTCGCAAGCTCCCGCAGCGATGGCAGCGAGCTAGCGATGTCGCAGGCGTTGACGATCGTGGTCGTGCGAAGCGGTGGAAGAGCGCCGCTTACCTTGCGCATGCGCGCGCGGTCGGTGCTGACGCTCGTGTTCGCTGCGACCGCGATCACTCTCGCATGTGTATGGGCGGGCTGGCAGATCGGCGAGCTCACGTTTGCTATGTGAGGCATGGCGCGAGGCAATAAGAACATTCTGACGGTTCTTATCGTGCGTGGCGCCGGACGCTCCACGCTCAGCCTGGGCATACCCACTTTTTCGAGAGCCCGCAGCAGCGCGCTCGCGCTCCTCGCGATCTCGATGATCGCCGGCGTCGGATTCACGTTGCAGCGCGCGCATGCGCCGCGCCCGCATGTGCTCGTGACGGCGGGCATGCAGTCAGGGCCGCCGCGCTTCAGCATGTTCGAGCTGATCAAGCCTCGGCACACCGAAGCCACGGCCGAGCAGCTCTTACGCCGCGGCTTTTTGATGCACGCGATCAAGCTCGGGCTCGGCACGCACCGCGCGGCCTCCATCCTCTACTCCGGCATCATGCTCCCCGAATGGAAAGCGGATGCGGAGATGGGTCCGCCGGGCGACGGCACCTTGCTATGGCCGGTGCGCGACGGCTTATACACACGCGGTTATGGCTCGGGCGAAAACAACTACCACCTCGCGATCGACATCATGGGGACGCGCGGAACATCGGTGATGGCGGCCGCGCCCGGCATCGTCGCTTACGCGGCGAACACGCTGCGCGGGTACGGCAACGCGATCATCTTGGTCCACCCGGGCGGGCTGATCACGCTCTACGCGCACAACCAACGCAACGACGTCGTCCCTGGTCAGCGCGTGCATCGCGGCCAGCGCATCGCGGCGCTCGGCAGCACCGGCATCAGCATGGGGCCGCACGTCCACTTCGAGTTTCTGCACGGCGGCCGCAATTGCGATCCGCTGCCGCTCTTTCGGCCCGACGTGAAGGCCCGCCCCGGTCATGTCCGCGCGTTCGAACGAGCGGTTTGGTTACCGAACCAGCCGCGCCCCGAAACCGTGCGCTGCGACGTGCGGAGACACTACCCGCACCCGCGCGGCGACATCGAAGAAGGCGAGCCGATCGCTTCCGCACCGGCGCCGTAATAGCGATCAGGGCACGACGCCGTGGCAGCACGCAGGCGGTTGCGGCGTTTGCACCTGCGCGTTGATCTGCGGAAACACCGCAGTGTCGTCGAGCCGCACGAACGTGACGCCCGCTGCGATCATGCGGTCGAGCAGCTCGGGCAGGAGATCCGCCGTGCGCTGGTGGATGTCGTGCATCAGCATGATGCCGCCCTGCGTGCGCGCGAGCTGCGCGAGCGCGTGGCCAATCATGTCGGACTCGTTCTCGGGCGCGATCTGCGGAAAATTTGCGCGCGGACACGTACCGCTGGACGCGTAACACCAATCCAAACTGTCGATGTTGACGCCCGCGATCCCAAACCCGCGCTCGCGCACGAGCTGAGCGGTGCCGCAATTGGACCGCCCCTGCGGAAATCGAAAGAAGCGCGGGTAGAAGCACGGGGCGCCGAGCGCACTTTGAATCTCAGCGATCGTGTCGTCGATCTCGCGCCGAGCGCCAGCGAGATCGAGCGCGCTGAGATCCGCATGCGTGTACGTATGGCTCGCGACGCGAAACAACGGGTCGAGGTGGATCTCACGCGCGAGCGCGGCGTTGGCGGGTTGCAACAGTCGCTGGCCAACGAAAAAGAACGTCGCCGGGATCGAACGCGCGCGCAACGTCGCGAGGATCGCAGGAGTCGTCGCGCTGTTCGGACCGTCGTCGAACGTAAGCGCTACACGCATCGCGAATGGGCCTTGATCGGGCGGAGGCTCTTGGTTGCACAAAAATCCTGTCGGCACATCGACCGTATCCGTCCACGGCTCGCAGCTCGCGGCGTCGGGCGTTGACGCGTCTGGAACCGACGCGTCTGGAACCGACGCATCTGAAACCGATGCATCTGAAAC
>JAYUYY010000327.1:0-2359 GCA_043752225.1 Sandaracinaceae bacterium
AATCGCTGGGCAGCTTTTGCTTTTTCCTCAAAGGCACGGTCGGCTGCGCAGACACCCAGGTGAGTCGGCGCCCCTACAGCGAGGAGATCGAGACGCGCAGCATCGATCGCGTCGAGTCCACGTACTGCGAGCCTATTACGTCATGCGCGGCGCTCGGTGAGGCGAATAGGCCGGTCAGCGGCGCCAAGGTGTGCACCGTCAACGACGACTGCGGCATCGAGAATCTCGACGACGGCTTTTGCCTAGACCTCGGTGGTGGCGACAATCGCTGCTCGTACCTGTGCACAGCGGACGCGCAATGTCCCGTGATCGGGTTCACCAACTGCCCTGGCAACCCAGGCATTTGCTCGCCGCCGTAGGTCCCGATATCGCCATCCGTCGCTCCACGACTGACCGCCACCTTCGCGAACACGACGAGGAATCAACCGAAGATCGCGGCTAAGTCGAGCGTGAGCTCCGGGAACGCCGCGGTCTTGCACGGCTGGCCGGCGAGGTAGGTAGCGCGCAGGTCGTAAGCGCGCTCGTGCAACACGTGCTCGGCGAGCGAGCAGCCCGCCGGAGCCACGATCCAGTAATGGGTCACGCCGTAGCGCGCATAGACCTGGCGCTTGGGCCCGCCGTCCATGCTCTCGGTGCTTTCCGAGAGGATCTCAACCACGAGGTCCGGCGCACCTTCGACGGCGCGCTGCCTGATGATCGCGAGCCGCGGCGTTGCCACGAACAGCAAGTCCGGCTGCACCACCGTGCCGCGATCGAGGATCACGTCGACTGGTGCGTTCAAGACCTCGCCCAACGAGTGTTCGAGCACGTGTCCGTGCAGGGCAAATTTGAGATTGCGGGAGATCCGCTGGTGCTGGGTCGTCGGAGATGTCCCGACGTAGATCTTGCCGTCTAGCAACTCGTAGCGTTTGCCGTCGTGCGGAATGGCGCAGTAGTCCGCATACGTGAGCATCACTGGCCGCTATTATCGGCGGCGCGGCGCTTCGCGCAAGGCGGCTCCAAAATCAGCGCTCGCTCAGTCGGCCTTGAGCTGCGAATGCAGGAACTGCATGACTCCGGCTTGCTCCTGAGCGGACGAGCCCGGTGCGGTCGAGATCGCCCACAGACCGCCGGTGGCTAGCAGCACTGCGAGCAGCGCGGCGAGCGCGCGCGAACGCAGCCGCAGCGGCGCAGACCAGCACCACCACAGCCCGACGAGCGCCGAGAGCCCGAGCGCGAGCATCGGCAGATGCGCAGCACACCCTGACAGGCCGAGCGCATGCCCGATCGAAGGCGCGCACAGGTTCGCGCGCAGCGCGGGCGCCGCGAGCTCGAAGACCGGATTGAACAGCGTGTCGGGCGCTTCGAAGAACGTCGCGCGCATCGCAGCCGATTGCGCGAATCCGAGCAGCAAGAAGCTCGCGACGACGCACGCGCCGGCCGCGCTCGTGCGCAAGCGATCGAGCGCGAACGCGATCGGGATCATCGCCACGCCGAACAGCGGCACGAGCAAGCGCGGCCCAAATGACCAGCCCGCCCACCAGGTGTCGAAGCCGCTCATGAACAAGAGATACGCGAGCAGCATGCCCGCAACCGAGATGCCAAGCGCGCGCTCGCGTTGAAGAAGCACCACGAGGCCCGGCAGCACGAGCAGCATGATCGGCGCGGTCTTGAAGAGGCCGCGGTGTACGCTGACCAACAAGCCGAGGACCGCCTCGAGCTTGGGCGTGTCGACGCCGCCGATGCCGTGGCTGTGGAACGCGGCCATCCCGGGATTACCGATGTGGTTGTACGAGACCTCGAGCGGTCCGCCGAACGCAGCGGTGTTGTACGCGCCGAGCACGAGCACGCTCGGCAACGCGCCCAGCGCGAATGCGACCACCAGCCACGGTCGCGCGCGAAATGCATATGCGACCCAAAGCGCGATCAAGATGCACGCTGGCGCCGCTTGGTACTCGATCAACCCGGCAATGCCCGTCGATAAGCCCGCGAGCGCGAGCCCGAGCAGAGACGGCATGCAGAGCGCGAGCGCCAAGCCAACGACGAGCGCGACCGCGACCAGGTGGTGCCCGTAGAGCGCGCCCGCGTAGTGCAGCGCGATCGTCGCGAGCGGCCATGCCACCGTGGTCAGCGCGGCGCTTTCGTCGGACACAGAGAGCTTGCGCAGCAAGCGCGGCAGCGCGAACAAGCCGAGCAGCGCGATCGGCAGCATCAAGGCCCAACGCAAGAGCTGCAGCACGTCGCTGTCGGTCCAGAACGATGCAGGGCGCAGCGCGCGCGCGATCGCGTAGACCGGCACGCCGAGCAAGCTCGTGCCCGGCGCTTTGTCGCAGTAGTAGTGCTCGCCGACCTGCGCGATGTCGGCGAGCCCGCCGAAGCG
>JAYUYY010000328.1:0-2358 GCA_043752225.1 Sandaracinaceae bacterium
GATCGAGGCCGACGCGCGCATCACCGGTCAAAACATGATCGTCGGTACGCCCGAGTATATCGCGCCCGAGCAGATTCGAGCGGGCGCCGCGCGACCGGCTTCGGATCTCTACTCGCTCGGTTGCGTGCTCTACGAGATGCTCACCGGCCATATCCCGTTCGAAGGCAAGACCACCGTGCTGTTGGTCAAGCACATCAACGATCCCGCACCGACGCCCTCGCATCGCGTCGCGTCGATTCCGCCTGCGGTCGACCGGCTCGTGCTGCGCTTGCTCGCGAAGAAGCCCGAGGATCGCTACCGCGACGCGTACCACCTGATCGAAGAGCTTCAGCGCTTGCTCGACAGCTTGCCCGCGCATGAGGCGAGCCAGAAGCCGCGGACCTCAACGCCGGAAAGCCCGATCGCGCCCAGGCCGCTAAGCAGTCGCGCTGAAGAAGAGAACTGGGCGAAGACCGCGCAGCTCTATCGGCAGCTCGCGCGCGAGGTGCATGCATCGGGCACCGCGCCGGATTGGCTGCTCGACTCAATTCGACGGATCGAAGAGCTGGTCGCCGAGGTGCGCAGCCTGCGCGAGCAACTCGAGAAGGCCGCCGGCGACGCCACGCTCAAAGAGGAAGACGTGCGTAAGCCGCGCATCCAAATCGGCCACGCACTGGACGAGCTGGCGCAAGACGACTCGCGGCTCAACCGCCAGATCCTCGAGCTGGTCGAGGAGCTCGAGCCGGCGGAGTCGCGGCTCGACGCTGCGATGCACGCGATGTTGAGCAACGTCGCGATGCTGCCCAACGTGCTGCGGCTCGGCACGGTCATCGACCAACCGGAAGATCAAATGTTACGCGACCTGGTGCGCGCGGGTGGTGAGCTCTCGCTGGTCCGAGAAACCGTCACGACGCTGCGCGGTCGACTGATGCGCCGCAAGCTCGAGCGCAAAGACCTGCGCTATCAGATGGCGCAGCTCAAGCAGAAGCTCGAGCTGCTCAACCAGTCGTCCACGATGGACATGGAGATCTGGCACGAGGAAGTGCACGTCTTGATGACGAAGATCCAAGAGCGGCTCGACGCGATCACGCCCACCGGCCAGAGCATCGCGACCCATTTCGCGAGCTTCCCCGAGGTCGCCGGCCGGCTCGAGCTTCATTGAGAAGCTCGCCTTGACGGGTGACGGCCGAAAAACCACCCTTCGCGCCGTGCCGGTAGCGCCCCCCTCAGTCCCGCCTGCGAAGACGATCCATTTCGTATCGCTCGGTTGCGTCAAGAACCGCGTCGATACCGAGGTGATGCTCGGCGTGAGCGGCGAGGCGGGTTACCGCCATGTCGCCGATCCGGCCGATGCCGAGGTGATCGTGGTCAATACCTGCGGCTTCATCGAATCGGCGAAGCAGGAATCGATCGACACGATCCTCGCGCTCTCGGGCATGAAGCAGACCGGCGCGTGCAAGAAGCTGGTGGTCGCGGGCTGTCTTTCGCAGCGCTACCCGACCGAGCTCAAGAAGGGCTTGCCCGAGGTCGATCACTTCCTCGGCTCGAGCGACATGCTGGTGCTCGGCCGCGTGCTCTCGAAGTCCAAGACGCCGAAGATGCTGGTCGGCAACCCGGCCGATCATCTCGCGCGTGCGAGCGACCCGCGCGTGCTCTCGCTCGGCCACAAGCACTTCGCGTACTTGAAGATCGCCGAGGGCTGCTCGCGCAAATGCAGCTTCTGCGCGATCCCGAGCTTTCGCGGCACGCAGCGCTCACGGCCGATCGCAGACTTGGTGCAGGAGGCCGAGCAGCTCGCAGCGCTCGGCATCGTCGAGCTGAACGTGATCAGCCAAGACACGATCTCGTACGGCAAAGACCAAGCGGACAAGCCGAAGCTCACGCAGCTCGTGGCGGCGCTCGCGGGCGTATCGGGCATCGAATGGATCCGGCTCTTCTATCTCTATCCGGAAGCGTTCTCCGATGAGCTGCTCGAGGTGCTCGGCGAAGGCGGCAAGGTCGTGCCGTACGTCGACATGCCGATGCAGCACGCGACCGATCGCATGCTCAAGCTGATGCGCCGCGGCTACAACGAGAAGAAGCAGCGCACGCTGATCGAGCGCCTGCGTGCGGTGCCGGGGCTGAGCATTCGCAGCGCGTTCATCGTCGGGCATCCCGGCGAGACCGATCAAGATTTCCAAGCGCTCTGCAATTTCGTGCGCGAGTCGCAGCTCGATCACGTCGGCGTGTTTCGTTACTCGCACGAAGACGGAACGCACAGCGGCACGATGGAAGACTTGATCGACGCCGAGACGATCGATGCGCGCGCCGACGAGCTGATGGCGATTCAACGCGACATCAGCCACAAGCGGCTCAAGCAACGCGTCGGCGACGAGATCA
>JAYUYY010000329.1:0-2352 GCA_043752225.1 Sandaracinaceae bacterium
GCGACCGCTTGGATGCTCGCGCCGTACAGTCCGCGCGCCGCGATCTACACCGCGCTCTTGCTGCTTGGCTCGCCGAGCTTCGTGCACGACGCGCTCAGCTTGGAGCTCGAGCCGGTGATGCTCGCGTTCTGTGCGCTCGGCATGGTCGCCTTCGTGCGCGGCACGATCACGCGCAACCGCGTGCTGTGCGTGCTCGGCGGCGCGCTCGGCGGGCTCGGCTTTCTCACCAAGATGTGGCTGATCGTTCCGTACGCGCTCGCCGCGTGCGGCTTCGTGCTGGTCCAGACCACGCTCGGCCGCGCGCGCGCCGAGGCGCCGCTTGCGCTGCGCCGCAGCGTGATCGCAGGCGTGCTCGGGCTGCTCGCGACCAGCTCACTGCATCTGATCCTCGTCGCACTGCTCGCGCCGCAAGACCTGCCGCACTGGCTGAGCTCGGTGTACTTCGGAATCTTCAGCGGCGAGGGCATCACCGGCGGCAAGCTCAGCGCGAGCGGTGTGTGGGCCTCGGAGCTGCGGTCGGCTTGGTTCTATCCGTGGCTGCTACTGCGCGAGCATTTTCATCTCATGCCGATCGTGCTGATGGGCTTGCCCGCGTTGGCGCGCGCCGGTCGCACCTATGCGGTGTGGACGCTCGCGATGGCGATCGGCAGCTTGCTCGCGGTGGTGGTGCTCTCGGTGCCGCTGGTGAAAGAGCCGCTGTTCGTGCTCGCGGCAGCGCCGATGCTGTATGCGCTCGCAGGCGCGAGCCTCGCGGAGCTCGAGGCCGATGCGCCGAAGCACGGGACCGGCAATCGGGCGCTCGCTCGAGTCTGCGGCCTGCTCGCCGTGATTGGCGCGCTCGGCCTGATCGCGCTGGCATTCGTCGACGGCACGCTGATGACGGCTGCGGTCGCATCCGCGGTGTTGGGCGGCGGGGCGGCATTCATCGCGCTGAGCTTCGTGCGGCGCGGTCGCGAATCGATCGCACCAGCGATTCTCGTCGCCGCGCTGCTCGGCGCGCTGTGTGAAGCCGGACTTGCCGTCGCAGGCGACGGACGCGGGCACGTCGAAGCGTCGATCGCTCACAGCCTCGAGCCGGTGCTGCGCGACGCGCCGCCGGCCTACCCGAGCTTCGCCGCAGCGCACAGCCGCTTGATCACGGGCTATCTCGGCCGCGCCGGAATCGACGTTCCGGCTGACCTCGCGAGCGTGCTGACTCCCGAGCATTCACGGCTGCGCGCGATCGTGCTCGGCCCGCGCGACTTGCAGCGCGCCGAAACGGCTGCGCTTGCCGCGTTGCGCGCAGCGTATGCCGAGCGAACCGATGCGGCGCTGCCGAGCGGCTACGCGCTCTTCGTTCGGCGCTGAAACCACTCGACCGTCTTGCGTACGCCATCGCGCAGCGAGGTCGCGGGGTTCTCGGCAAGGAAAGCGCCGCCATCGAGCACGGAGCGCTCGACGTCGCCCGCGCGACGCGCGCCGTGCTGGAGCGCAGGTGCGCCCTTCCCGGCCGCTTCCGAGATCGCGTTCGCGAGCTCGAGCGTGGTGGTCGCTTCGCCCGTGCAGATGTTCACGACCGACGGCTTGATCGCGCCATCGACCGCCAGCACGTTCGCGCGCACCACGTCGTCGACGTAGACGTAGTCGCGCACGCAACCCGCATCACCCGGCTCGCGACGCGCGTTGATCTGCACCGGCTCGCCGTCGAGCAAGCGCTGCGAGAACACCGCGACTACGCCTGCCTCACCGTGTGGATCCTGGCGCGGCCCATAGACGTTCGCGTAGCGCAGCACGGTGTGCTTGAGCTTGTGCTCTTTCTCGTACGCGCCGAGGTAGCCTTCGATCGCGAACTTCGAGCACGCGTACGGCGAAAGCGGACGCGGCGCGGTCGCGGTGCTCGCGCGACCTTCGGGGACCTCGCCGTAGATCGCGCCGCCGGTGCTCGCGAACACGAAGCGCTGCACGCCGCCGCGCGCCGATTGCTCGAGCAGCTGCAGGCTGCCCAGCACGTTAATTTCGGCATCGCGGATCGGCTCGCGGGTGCTGATCGCCACGCTGGTTTGCGCGGCTTGGTGCACGACGATCTCCGGCTTGTGCTCCGCGAACACGCGCGCAACCAGCTCGCCGTTGCGGATATCGCCTTCGATGAAGCGCGCCGCCTTCGGCACGTTGTCGCGGCGGCCGGTGCTGAGATCGTCCAGCACGATCACTTCATGCCCGCGCGCCAAGAGCGCGTCCGCGATGTGACTACCGATAAACCCCGCTCCGCCCGTAACCAAGATTCGCATGCGCGAACCTTACCGCACCGCACCGGGACGCACGACCCTTCGGAGCGAGCTCACCACACATCCCTCTGCGGAGCCTTGGCGAAGC
>JAYUYY010000330.1:0-6195 GCA_043752225.1 Sandaracinaceae bacterium
GTCGGGCATCAGCACGCGTCGATCGCTCGCGAGCAGCGGAGCGATGCGCTTCCAGGTGAGATGCGAATCGTGCAGTCCATGCAGCAAGACGATTGGAACGGCTCGCGGATCCGAGCTGCGTCCGATTTCCGCCCAGTGAATGCGAGCGCCTGCGACGACTCGTGACGATTGCGTCCACTCCATGCCGGCATGCGTGTCCATGCCCAAATGACTTCGCAACGCATGTGCCAAAAACTAACTAGTGACGTAAGAAATTTGCGGGTGCAGACATGCCCGCCACACGTGCGCTAGCGCTGCTCGGTTGCAATCGCGCTGATGTGTCCGGTTTCCTCGAGGGTCGCGAGTGCGACGTTGCGCGGATCTTCGAAGCCGAGCTTGCGCAGGCCTGCGAGCAGATCGTCGTAGGTCAGTCCTTCATCGTCGAGCGCATCGTGTTGGACTTGGCCGTGACGAACGAGTGGTCGCGGCGCTCCTCGCGTGATGCGCCGCAGCGCCGCGGACTTCGTGCACGCCCACGCCAAGCCGCGGTGCAGACAGAACACGGTGACGATGAAGACCACGGCGTTGCCCGGTCCGTCGCGCAGCGCGATTTGCTGCAACACCACGCCGAGCCCGATCAACACGACAAGGTCGAACGTGGTGGTCTGGCCGGCGAGGCGCTTGCCGGCGAGTCTCAAAATGAGCACAAGACCTGCGTAATAGGCCAAGGCGAGCAGCGCCTGTAGCAAGGGCTCCGGCATGATCGTTCGGTAGGCCTCTAGCGACATCCGTACCAGTGGAGCGACATCCGTACCAGGGACGATGATCAAAAACGCCCCACCGGTTTGACCGGGAATTGCAGCCGATGCGTGGCATTTTGGATGACCTTCTTTTGCCAGTCGCGCGGGTGCTTAGAGCCATGGCATAAGCGGTTTCGGCCCGGCGGGAGCACGCGTCCCGCGCTCGCCGATGGGCACATGCAAAGTGAGAGCATGAGCATCGGTGACATCCTCGTCGTCGACGATAACCCTGCGAACCTCATCGCGATTGAGGCGGCGCTAGGTGATCTCAGCTGGCGCGTCGTGCGCGCCGACTCGGGCAGCACGGCGTTGCGCTTGCTCCTCGATCGCGACTTCGCGCTGATCCTGCTCGACGTGAAGATGCCGTCGATGGATGGCTTCGAGACCGCGCGCTTGATCCGCGCGCGTCGCAGGTCGAGCTACACGCCGATCGTGTTCATGACCGCGTACGGGCGCGAGGACGCGGACGTGCTCGCGGCCTACGAGCTCGGTGCGGTGGATTTCTTGTTCAAGCCGATCTCGCCGGAGGTGCTGCGCGCAAAAGCCTCCGTGTTCGTCGAGCTGCAAGCGCGCTCGGCCGAGGTGGCGCGCCAGGCCGAGCTGATCCGCGAGCACGAACGGCGCGAGCACGAGCGATCGCTGGTCGCGGAACGCGAACGCTGGGAGGCCGAGACGCTGCGCCGCCAGATGGCGCATCTCGCGCAAGCCGACAAGCACAAGGATCGCTTCCTCGCGCTCTTGAGCCACGAGCTGCGCAACCCGCTGGCTTCGATCGTCGCGGGCCTGGCGTTGATGCGCGAGAAGCTCTCCGTCGAAGGCGCGGTGGTGGATCAGACGATGCTGCGCACGCGCGCGATCCTCGAGCGCCAGACCGCGCATCTGCATCGGCTGGTCGACGAGCTGCTCGACATCGCGCGCATAGGCTCCGGCAAAATCGAGCTGCGTAAAGAGACAATCGCGTTGGCTGATGTCGTCGATCAGGCGGTGCACACCAGTGCTCCGCTGATCGAGTCACAACATCACACGCTGCACGTCGAGCTTCCCGAGCAGCCGGTCACGCTCGATGGCGATCCGATCCGCTTGGTGCAGGTGCTGTCCAACCTGCTCAATAACTCCGCGCGCTACACGCCGCCGCACGGCGAGATTCGGATCCGCTGCACGCGTTTGGGTGCGTGGGTGGAGATCAGGGTGAGCGACAACGGCCGTGGCATGGCCAAGGAGTTCCTGCCGCACGTGTTCGAAGCGTTCTGCCAAGAGGCCGACCAGGCTGGTGCGGGCCTCGGTCTTGGACTTTCCGTCGTGCGCCAGATCGTCGCGCTGCATCAAGGCACGGTCGAAGCGCGCAGCGAGGGACATGGCCGCGGCAGCGAGCTGATCGTACGGCTCCCGATCACCGTGAGCGATATCCCACTGCCCGCGAGCAACGGCGCGCAGGCGGCGGAGAAGTCGGTGCGCGAGACGCGGCCGCTCTCGATCGTGTTGGTCGATGATAGCGAAGACGTGCGCGACATGATGGCGGAGCTGCTGCGGATGTGGGGCCACCATGTGGAGGTCGCTTCCGACGGCGAGAGCGGCGCTGAGCTCGCGCTGCGCAGCCGGCCGAACGTCGCGTTCGTCGACATTTCGATGCCGGAAATGGATGGCTACGAGGTGGCGCGCAGGCTGCGCTTGCAGCTCAGCTCCGCGGAGCTCCGGCTCGTCGCGATGACGGGCTTTGGACAGGAAACCGACAAGCGCCGCGCGTTCGACGCTGGCTTCGATGTTCATATCGTCAAGCCCGCGAGCCTCGATGCGCTTCAGAAGGCCCTTTCGTTCGAGGATGGTTAGATGCCCAACGGACTCGCCCCGACTGCACAGAACCTCGATAGACGTCAGCTCCTCGGTGCCCTACGCGCGTTCAAACGCGGCGAGCTAAGCGTTCGGTTGCCAGAAGAGGCGCCGGGTGTCGATGGCCAGATCGGCGAGGCGTTCAATGACCTCGCGCAGTTCGTCGAGCAGCTCAGCGTCGAGGTCGTCGAGCTGCGCCAAACGGTCGGCGTCGAAGGCCGCACCCACAAGCGGCTGACCAAGATCAACGCGCGCGGTGGCTGGACCGCGTACGTGACGGGCGTGAACGGGCTGCTCGATGACGTCACCGCGCACACGACCGACGTCGCGCGCGTGCTGAGCGCGGTGGCCAAAGGCGACCTGACGCAGACGATCGACATGGAAGGTCTCGACGCGTCGCTGCGCGGGGACTTCCTGCGTCACGCCAAGCTCGTCAACGGCATGGTGAGCCAGCTCGCAGCGTTCTCTTCGGAGGTGACGCGCGTCGCGCAAGAGGTCGGCGTCGAGGGAAAGCTCGGCGCTCAGGCGCGCATCCGCGGCGTCGCCGGCGTGTGGAAAGAGCTCACCGACAGCGTGAATCTGATGGCGAGCAATCTCACCGAGCAGGTGCGTGAGATCGCGCGCGTCACGACGGCGGTCGCGAGCGGCGACTTGACCAAGACCGTCAGCATCGACGCGAAGGGCGAAATCCTCGAGCTCAAGAACACCATCAACACAATGGTCGATCAGCTCAGCTCGTTTGCCTCCGAGGTGACGCGCGTTGCGCGCGAGGTCGGTACGGAAGGCGTGCTCGGCGGTCAAGCGCAGGTGCGCGGCGTATCGGGCGTCTGGCGCGAGCTCACGCACAACGTGAACTCGATGGCGAACAACCTGACGATTCAGGTGCGTAACATCGCCGAGGTCTCGACCGCGATCGCAGCCGGTGATCTCTCGCGCAAGATCACGGTCGACGTGAAGGGCGAGCTGCTCGGGCTGAAGAACACGATCAACACGATGGTGGATCAGCTCAGCGCGTTCGCGTCGGAGGTGACGCGCGTCGCACGCGAGGTCGGCACGGAGGGCGTGCTCGGTGGCCAAGCGCGCGTCGCGGGCGGCTCGGGCGTGTGGCGCGAGCTCACGGAGAACGTGAACTCGATGGCGAGCAACCTGACCAGTCAGGTGCGCAACATCGCCGAGGTGATTACGGCGGTCGCGCAGGGCGACCTCGGCCACAAGATCACGGTCGATGCGAAGGGCGAGATTCTCACGCTCAAGAACACGATCAACGCGACCGTCGATAAGCTGAACCGGTTCGCCGCCGAGGTGAATCGGATGGCGCGGCTCGTCGGTACGGAAGGCACGCTCGGCGTGCAAGCCGACGTGCGCGACGTCTCGGGCGTGTGGCGCGAGCTGACGGACAACGTGAATCTCATGGGCCGCAACCTGACCGACCAGGTGCGCGACATCGCCGCGGTCACGACCTCGGTCGCGAAGGGCGACCTCTCGAGGAAGATCACCGTCGAGGTGAAGGGCGAGCTGCTCGAGCTCAAGAACACGATCAACGCGATGGTGGACTCGCTCGGCTCGTTTGCGTCGGAGGTGAGCCGCGTTGCTGGGGAGGTCGGTACGGAAGGCGTGCTCGGCGGTCAGGCCGTCGTGCGCGACGTCTCGGGCATTTGGCTCGAGCTCACGCAGAACGTGAACTCGATGGCCAACAACCTCACCAACCAAGTGCGCAACATCGCTGAAGTTGCTCGCGCGGTCGCGACCGGTGACCTCTCGAAGAAGATCACGGTCGGCGCGCGCGGCGAGGTGCTCGAGCTCAAGAACATCTTGAACGCGATGGTCGATCAGCTGAACGCGTTCTCCGAAGAGGTGACGCGCGTCGCGCGCGAGGTCGGCGTCGAAGGCCGGCTCGGAAGCCAAGCGGAGGTCGCCGGCGTGCGCGGCGTGTGGAAGGAGCTGACCGACAACGTCAACCTGATGGCCAGCAACCTGACCAACCAGGTGCGCGACATCGCGACGGTGACGACGGCGGTCGCGAAGGGCGACCTCACGCGCAAGATCCTGGTCGACGCCAAGGGCGAGTTCTTAGAGCTCAAGAACACGATCAACACGATGGTCGATCAGCTGAGCGCGTTCGCCGATCAGGTGACGCGCCTTGCGACCGAGGTCGGTACGGAGGGCAAGCTCGGCGGCCAAGCCGACGTGCGCGGCGTCTCGGGTACGTGGCGTCACCTCACCGACGCCGTGAACTCGATGGCGACGAACCTCACCGATCAGGTCCGCAACATCTCGCAGGTCGCGACCGCGATCGCGCAAGGCGACCTGCAGAAGAAGATCATCGTCGACGCGCGCGGCGAGATCTTCGAGCTCAAGAGCACGATCAATACGATGGTCGATCAGCTCAGCACATTCGCAGAGCAGGTGACGCGCGTCGCGCGCGAGGTCGGCACGGAAGGCAAGCTCGGCGGGCAGGCCTCGATCGAAGGCGTGCGCGGCGTGTGGAAGGAGCTGACCGACAACGTAAATTTGATGGCCAGCAACCTGACCAACCAGGTGCGCGACATCTCGCAGGTCGCGACCGCGATCGCGCAGGGCGACCTCTCGCGCAAGATCACGGTCGAGGTGCGCGGCGAGCTGCTCGACCTCAAGAACGTGATCAACACGATGGTCGATCAGCTGAGCGCGTTCGCAGCCCAGGTGACGCGCGTCGCGAGCGACGTCGGCGTTGAAGGCAAGCTCGGCGGCCAAGCCGAGGTGCGCGGCGTGCTCGGGGTTTGGAAAGAGCTCACCGATAACGTGAACCTGATGGCCAGTAACCTCACTGGCCAAGTGCGCGACATCGCGAACGTGACGACCGCGGTCGCGAACGGCGACCTGACGCGCAAGATCACGGTCGACGTGAAGGGTGAGCTGCTCGAGCTCAAGCGCACGATCAACACGATGGTGGATCAGCTCAACGCGTTCGCTGCGGAAGTGACGCGCGTCGCGCGCGAGGTCGGTACCGAAGGCGTGCTCGGCGGCCAAGCCGAGGTGCGCGGCGTCTCGGGCGTCTGGCGCGACCTGACCGACAACGTGAACCTGATGGCGCGCAACCTGACCGAGCAAGTGCGCGGTATTGCGCGCGTCGTGACCGCGGTCGCGAACGGCGGCCTCGATCAGAAGCTTACGCTCGCTGCGAAGGGCGAGATCGCGACGCTGGTCGACACGATCAACGCGATGACCGGCACGCTCTCGACGTTCGCCGACCAGGTGACCGGTGTGGCACGCGACGTCGGTGTCGAAGGCCGCCTCGGCGGTCAGGCCGACGTGCCTGGCGCGGCCGGCGTGTGGCGCGACCTCACGAACAACGTGAACGAGCTCGCCGGAAACCTCACGCGCCAGGTGCGCGCGATCGGTAGCGTCGCGACCGCGGTGACCAAGGGCGACCTCACGCAATCGATTACGGTCGATGCGCGCGGCGAGGTCGCGCTGCTCAAAGACAACGTGAACCAGATGATCGGTACGCTCGCGGAAACCACGCGCGTGAACCAAGAGCAGGACTGGCTCAAGACCAACCTCGCGCGCTTCACGCGCATGCTCCAGGGTCAGCGCGACTTGCTCACGG
>JAYUYY010000331.1:0-2339 GCA_043752225.1 Sandaracinaceae bacterium
TGCCGCGCACGGCGAAGTAGAGCAGCACGGCTTGCTTGATCCACGCGTGCGTCGTCCAGGCACCGGCAGGTCCGTCGGCCTCGCTCGGCGGCGTCGCGATGGTCGACACCTGGGCGACGGTCGGCTCGTGCGCGCAAATCGGTCGCGACGTGCACCTCGCTGGCGGCGTCGGCATCGGCGGCGTGCTCGAGCCGCCCGGAGCCACACCGGTGATCATCGAAGACGGCGTCTTCGTCGGCTCGCGCTGCGTGATCGTGGATGGCGTGCGCGTGCGCCGCGAAGCGGTGCTCGGCGCCAACGTCGTGCTCACCGCGACCATGCCGATCATCGACGTGACCGGCCCCGAGCCGCGCGAGCATCGCGGTGAAGTGCCCGAGCGCGCGGTCGTGATCCCGGGCACGCGTCCCAAGAAGTTCGCGGCCGGTGAGTACGGCACGCCGTGCGCGCTGATCATCGGCGTGCGCAAAGAGAGCACCGACAAGAAGACCTCGCTCAACGCAGCGCTGCGCGACTTCCAGGTGTCTGCGTGACGCGGCCGTTCGCGATGACGATGACGGACTCGGCGCTCCACGACGAGCTGGCGAAGACGCTGCTCCAGATCACCGAGATCCCGAGCATGATCGGCGAGGAGAAAGCCTTGTGCGATCACATCGAGGCGCGCTTCGCCATGAGCCTCGGCCGCAAGGCGATCCACCGCTTTCGCGACAGCTTGGTGATCCGCGTCAACGATCGCCCGGGCGCGCCGAAGGTCGCGCTGGTCGGGCACCTCGACACCGTGCGCACGCAGCACGACGGTCCCGCGCGCATCGAGGGCAATAAGCTCTACGGCGCAGGCGCTGCCGATATGAAGGCGGGGCTCGCGCTGATGATCGAGCTCGGCGAACGGCTCGAGCGCAGCGCGCTGCCGTGCGACCTCACGCTGGTCTTCTACGAGCGCGAGGAAGGCCCGTTCGACGAGAACGTGCTCGGCCCGATGATCGAGCACTTCGAGCTGTTGCGCGCGCTCGACTTCGCGATTTGCTTGGAGCCGAGCAGCAACGGCTTGCAGCTAGGCTGCATGGGCTCGATCCACGCCTGGGCGCGCGTGCATGGCAAGACCTCGCACAGCGCGCGGCCGTGGGAAGGCGAGAACGCGATCTTGAAGTCGGCGCCGCTACTCACGCGGCTCGCGGCGCTCGCGCCCAACGACGTCACGATCGATGGCTACTTGTTCCGCGAGGTGGTGACGCCGACGCTCGCGAAAGCCGATCGCGGTCGCAACATCGTGCCCGACCGCTTCGACCTCAACCTCAACTACCGCTTCGCGCCCGGCCGCACGACGCAAGAAGCGGTGGAAGAGCTGCGCAAGATCGTCGGCCCCGATGTCGAGCTGATCCCGACCGATCTATCGCCGTCCTGCCGCCCGCACGCGACGCATCCGTACGTCGACTTTCTCTCGAAGTGCGGCGTGACCGGCACCGCGATCAAGCAAGCGTGGACGGATGTCGCGCGCTTCGATCAGGTCGGCGTGCCCGCGGTGAACCTCGGCCCGGGCGTGCAGAGCCAAGCCCATCAGCCGAACGAATACACCGAGCTCTCGCTCCTGCCGCAGGGCTACGCGATCCTGCATCGCTTCCTGCACGGCTTGCCCGCGCTCGATAAAACGCGCACGTAGACCGCATGAGCTCGCAGTCCCAGTCCCCCCAGAGCCCAATCCACCCGGTCGAGCGCACGCCCGAGCAGTGGACCGCGCGCATGGTGGAGTGGGGCGAGCCGCGCTATCGCGGC
Source organism: Sandaracinaceae bacterium (assembly GCA_043752225.1). Classification (GTDB taxonomy): domain Bacteria; phylum Myxococcota_A; class Polyangia; order Polyangiales; family JAFGIB01; genus JAYUYY01. The sequence continues at coordinate 1,768 of JAYUYY010000331.1, forward strand.
CTGCAGGTCTTTCGCTGGATCCACAGCCGCGCTGTGTTCGACCCCGCGCTGATGACCGACCTGCCGAAGGCGCTGCGCGAAAAGCTCGCCGAGGACAAGCTGGCCGCGCCGATCGCGATCGACTCGGTGCGCGAAGCGATCGACGGCACGCGCAAGCTGCTCGTGATGCTGCCCGACGGTCGCAAGATCGAGAGCGTGATGATCCCGCGCGGCTCGGTCTCGTCGCAGGAGGCGTACGCGCCCGAGCTCGACGAGACCGATGCGCCGACCGCGAGCGTGTACAGCCAGTGCATCAGCACGCAGGTCGGCTGCGCGATGGGCTGTAACTTTTGCGCCTCCGGCCTCGCCGGCTTGAAGCGCAACCTGACCGCGGCCGAGATCGTCGCGCAGGTCTTGCTCGGCCGCGCGCAGCTGCCGGAAGGCGCGCGGCTCTCGGGCATCGTGCTGATGGGCATGGGCGAGCCGCTTCACAACTACAACCCGGTCGCCGATGCGTTGCGGCTCATCCATCACCCCGAAGGCATCGGCCTCTCGCTCAAGCGCGTCACGCTTTCCACCAGCGGTTTGGTCGA
>JAYUYY010000332.1:0-2335 GCA_043752225.1 Sandaracinaceae bacterium
CCGCCGGTGTCGTTCCAGATCTCGGGGCCGGTCGACTTGTAGTGGCCGCCCGGGTTGTCCGGGTTGTGGTACTGGTTCGAGTAGAAGCAGTTGTCGGTCTCGTCCGCGATGCGCTTGGCGACCGAGTAATAACTGCGCGGATCCTCGGGCTCGACCGCAGTCGGACAGACGACCACTTTGGCGCCCCACGCGCGCAGCGACGCGATCTTCTCGGACGACATCTTGTCCGGCATCACGAAGATGCATTGGTAGCCGCGCACCGCCGCGATCATCGCCAAGCCCGCGCCGGTGTTGCCGCTGGTCGCTTCGACGATTGTGCCACCGGCGCGCAGCTGGCCGCGTTGCTCGGCGTGCGTGACGAGGTTCATCGTCATGCGATCTTTCATGGACCCACCCGGGTTCATGTATTCGCACTTCACATAGATGGTGGCTTCGACATCGCGTGCGATGCGGCCGAGCTTTACCAGCGGAGTGTTGCCGATCGCGTCGAGAATCGAGGCGCGCGCGCCCGGGAGGATTCCATCTTCGAGCGTCATGCCTCGAGTATGGCTGCCGAGCCTGTGCGGCGGCAAGCGCGCCGGAAACTACGCGAGGCGTTGCGAGCGATAACGTCTCAGGGTTCCTGGCTGCTCACCCAAGATCGGGCTGCGCGAGAACACATCGATTTCGAGTGAATCGCGTTGGCCCGCTTGCAGCTTGCAAAGGCCCGCGTACGCGATCATCGCGGCGTTGTCTGTGCACGATTGAAAGGGCGGCAAGGTAAGCGCGATGCCTTCGATTGCGCAGCGCGCCTGCGCGTGCGCACGCAAGCCTTTGTTCGCAGCCACGCCCCCGGTGATCACGAGCCGAGGCACCCCGCGCGCTGCGCACGCCTGGATCGACTTTGCGACCAGCGCTTCGACCACGACCTGTTGGAACGCGGCGCAGATGTCCGCGACGTCCTGGTCGTTCGTGAAGGGCCCGTGCGCGCGCACGTGCTGCGCCACCGCGGTCTTGAGACCCGAGAAGCTGAACTCGAGGCTGGCCTGTCCGCGCAGTGGCCGCGGCAGCTTCACGCGCGACGCGTCTCCGGTCGCAGCGAGTCGATCGACGCGCGGCCCACCCGGATAGCCGAGCCCCAACAGCTTTGCGACCTTGTCGAATGCTTCACCGGCGGCGTCGTCGCGTGTCTGACCCAATTGTGTCATCTGAGTCGGCGAGACAACTTCGTAGAGCGCGGTGTGACCGCCGCTCACGAGCAGCGCGATGAACGGAAAGGGCATCGGGCTCGGCACCGCGCCGGCGCGATAGATCTGAGCGCTGAGTAAGTGTCCGACGAGATGATTGACGCCGATGAGAGGGATCGAGCACGCCAGTGAGATCGCTTTCGCGGCTTGAACGCCGACCAGCAGCGCGCCGACCAGGCCCGGCCCGTTCGTGACCGCGATCGCATCGACATCGCGCAGCGATAAGCCAGCTTGCGCGAAGGCACCCTGCAGCACGGGGATGATATTTTGCACGTGCGCGCGCGCCGCGAGCTCCGGCACGACGCCGCCGTACGGCGCGTGCAACGCGACCTGGCTCGACACCACGTCCGCGAGGACTTCGCCGTCCTCACGTACGAGCGCCGCGGCGGTCTCGTCGCACGAAGACTCGACGCCGAGCACGATCACTGCGCCGCTCGACGCGCGAGCGAGAACACGCCGAAGAGCCCAGGCCAGGCTTCGGTGCGACCGTCCGCGCCGAGCACGCTCGGCGCGAGGATTCGCACTTCGACGTGCCCGTTCTCGAGCAACGAGAGAAACACCGTCGCGTAGCGCTGGGTCGCGAACAGCCCTTCGCCCGACACGAAGCGCGCGCCGAACAGGTAGTTGCGCAGCCGACTGCCGCCGGGCAGCTCGTAGCGCCCGAGCACGTCGTGGCTGAGCTCTGGGATCGGCACCAGCTCCGCGTTGCGAAAGTGTCCGCGTTCGCGCTCGTCCTCTTCGCAGAGCTCGGCGGCGTTCGGGCACGTATAAGTCGTGAGCGTGCCCGCAGTCTCGGCCGCGCTCTCCTCGGGCGGCACCGCGAACGCCGGATCGAAGGTGAGATCGAGCAGCGCCGCCGACACGAAGCCGCGGCGAATGAACGACGACTGCGCGGGATCGGCGGTGTTGCCGATCACGCGGCCGCGAAACACTTCGCCCGGCTGCGTGCGAAACTCCGACAGCCCATCGCAGCCCAGCGCGAGCGCGACCAGCGCGGTCAGCGTGCAGAGCCGAGCGATCGAGCGCCGAATGGCGGGCAGCGGGCCGCGCAACATGCGGGCCTTATACACCGGCTTCCGGCCGTTCGCTCGGGCGCAGAGCCGAGCCGC
>JAYUYY010000333.1:0-6169 GCA_043752225.1 Sandaracinaceae bacterium
CAAGCGCGAGCCTGCTCGACGCGCGCCGTAAATGCAGGCCGTGGTGTTAGGCTGCGCGCGTGTCGCGTTCCAGGTTGTCGATCCCGCGCCGAGTTTTTCTCGCGTTCGCCCTCGTGCTCACCGTCAGCGGGCTGGTCTCGGTCGCGAGCTTCGTTCAGCACCGGCGAACCGCCGCGAACTTGAGCTTGGTTCACGACGGCTATTTGCCGCTCGCGCTGATCATCAGCGAAGCGCGCGCGACGCAGTCGGTGTTCGGCAATCTGCTCGACCGCGTGCTCTCCGAGCGCAATCCGGACGCGACGCGCACGTGGCTGACGGCTGCGCGCAAGGCGCGTCCCGCAGCGTTCGACCACGCGCTCGAGGGCGTCGCGGTGATCGAACGCATGGCGCCGAACGCCGGAGATCGCACCACGCTCGGCGCGCTGCGCCGCGAGCTGCGGCGCGTGAACGCGATGCTCGTCAGCGGCGAGGATCGCTACCGCGATCTCTACGCGGCGCTCGACGCGGGCGACAAAATCACGTCCGAGCGCATCCTCGCGGACTTGCGCGCGCGCGAGCGCGCTATCGATGGGAGGCTGCGTTCGATCTGGAAGCAGGTGCTCGGACGCATGACGGCGACCAGTGAGCGCGCGTCCGCCGAACAGGAACGCGCGCTGACCGTGCTGATCGTGCTCGGCGGGCTCTCGCTGCTCGTGAGCATCGCCGTCACGATTTGGTCGCAGCGCGTGCTCGCGCCTTTGCCCGAGCTGCAAGCGCGCGTCGAGGCCGTCGCGCGCGGTGATTTCGCGACGCGGATCGCGCCGAACACCGACGACGAAATCGGTCAGCTCGGCCGGGAGTTCGAGCGCATGGTCGCAGCGCTCGAGGCGCGCGACGCCAAGCTGATCCAATCCGAGCGGCTGGCGGCGATCGGCCGGATGGCCGCGCACGTCACGCACGAGGTGCGCAACCCGCTCTCGAGCATCGGGCTGAACGTCGAGCTGCTCGAAGAAGAGCTGACGGCTGCGAAGATTCCGCGCGAGCGTGAAGCGCGCGAGCTCGTCTCGGCGATCCAGCGCGAGATCGAGCACCTCACCGCGCTGACCGAGGAATACCTGCGCGTCGCGCGCTTGCCGACGCCGCAGCTCGAGTCCGAGCAGCTCGGCGAGCTGGCGGTCAGCGCGACTACGTTCGTGCGACCCGAGCTGACCGCGGCCAACGTGCAGCTCACGCTCGACGTCGAGCCCGAGCTTCCGTGGGTCGCAATAGACGAAGCGCAGATCCGCCAAGTGCTGCTGAACCTGATCAAGAACGCGCGCGAGGCAATGCCGGAAGGCGGCCCGCTGCGGATCGAGGTCGCACGCGAAGGCGCGGGCGTCGTGCTGCGCGTGATCGATCGCGGCGAAGGCATGACCCCTGAGCAACGCGCGCGCATCTTCGACTTGTTCTTCACCACCAAGACGCACGGCACGGGGCTCGGGTTGCCGCTCAGCCAACAGATCATCGCCGCGCACGGTGGCCAGCTGCGCTGCGAAAGCGCCGTAGGCGAGGGCACCACCTTCGAGCTATGGTTCCCGGCCGTTTAGCGAAATTCGAGGTTCTCGATCGTGATTGAAAGTCGTACGCGAACCGATGGTCGCAATGCCGATGTGCTGCGCCCCATCCGGATCGAAACCGGTATCCAGCGCAATCCAGAAGGCTCTGTTCTGATCACGTGTGGCGGCACCAAGGTGCTGATCTCCGCGTCGGTCGAGGACGGCGTCAAAGAGTTCTTGAAGGGCAGCAACAAGGGTTGGGTCACCGCGGAGTACTCGATGCACCCGCGCGCCAACCCCGAGCGCCAGCGCCGCGAGCGCGCCAACATCGGCGGGCGCACGCACGAGATCCAGCGCTTGGTCGGCCGCGCGCTGCGCGCAGCACTGCACCTCGAGAAGCTCGGCGAGCGCACCATTCACATCGACTGCGACGTGCTCGACGCCGACGGCGGCACGCGCACCGCATCGGTGACCGGCGGCTACGTCGCGCTCGTGCTCGCGCTCGACTCGCTGCGCAAGCGCGGCTTGCTCAAGCCGGGCGTGCTGCGCGAGCCGGTGGCGGCGGTCAGCATCGGGCTCGTGAACGGCGTCGCGCTGCTCGACCTCGACTACAAAGAAGACAGCACCTGCCAGGTCGACCTCAACCTGGTCGCGACGCTGAGCGGCCAGATCATCGAGGTGCAGGGCACGGCCGAAGGCGCCCCGATGACCCGCGAAGAGCACGATGCGCTGCTCGAGCGCGGCATGCACGGCGTTCGGACGCTGGTTCCGATCCAACATCAAGCGCTCGAGAAGGTCGGCGTCGACATGAGCCGGCTCTTGGCTTAGAGATTCGGCATGCCGCACGTGCTCCTGATCGCGACCCGCAACGCCGGAAAAATTCGCGAGCTTCGTGAGCTGTTCGCGGATCTCGAGGGCTTGTCGCTGCGCACGCTCGACGAGGTCGAGCCGATGCCGGACGTGATCGAGGACGGCGCGACGTTCGAAGACAATGCGCGCAAGAAAGCCTGGGATCCCGCGCTCGCGACCGGCTTCATGACGCTGAGCGACGACAGCGGGCTCGAGGTGGATGCGCTCGGCGGCCGACCCGGCGTGCGCTCCGCGCGCTATGCGGGTGAAGACGCAAGCGACGAAGCCAACAACCAGAAGCTGATCGAAGAGCTCGCGGGCATCCCGGCGCCGCAACGGACCGCGCGCTATCGCGTGGTGCTCGCGCTCGCCGATCCCAAGGGCCAGCTCGGCAAGCGCGTGCACTTCGAGACCGGCGTCTGCGACGGCCGCATCCGCGAGCTCCCGCGCGGCGAAAACGGCTTCGGCTACGACCCGTACTTCGAGCCGATCGGCTTCGATCGGACGATGGCCGAGCTCGCCGAGGAAGAGAAAAACAAGATCAGTCACCGCGCGGTCGCCTCGCGGGCGATGCACGAATTCCTACGCGAATACCTGGGCTAACCGCGGAGGTGATCGCGGTCTATTGCCGGCGCTAATCGCGCCTGAGCGGCGAACTCTCTTTGACCCTCGCCACCCCGGCGGCTACAGTCCGGCCCCAATCGGGGCGTAGCACAGCCTGGTAGTGCGCATGCTTTGGGAGCATGAGGTCGCTGGTTCGAATCCAGTCGCCCCGACCACTGTAGACAAGCGGTTTCTCCGTACCTTCGTGCTCGGCCACTTGGCGTGATAGCTTGTGCCAAGAGGCAAGGACATGACGGCCATCGACAAGGTGTCGGAGCTACTGGGCGGACGGAAAGTTCTGGGCAAGAAGCTGCATTCGCAGCTCGACTTCATCCCGCTCCTGCGGGCGGGACTTCCGTACGAAGCGCTCGAAGCCGTCACGGGCAAGCTCGACATCTCGATCGAAGTGGCGTCGGCTTCGCTGCACCTTGCTCGGCGGACCCTTGCCCGTCGTAAGGAACACAACCGCCTCGACGGCCAAGAGTCCGAGCGCATCGTCCGGCTCGCCGACGTTGCCGCCCGTGCCGTGGGCATCCTTGGAAGTCTAGAGAAGGCCAAGCAGTGGCTCACTACGAACAACCGAGCGCTGGGCGGTGTCGCGCCGATCAGCTTGCTCGACACCGACGTGGGGACACGGGCGGTTGAAGATGTGCTGCTGCGCATCGAGCACGGCGTATACAGCTAGCCATGCGGGCGTACCGGCTTTCGAGCAAGGCCCATCGGGCCAATGCGTTCACGGGAGAAGGTGCACGCCTTGCTGGCGGCCGTTGGAACCACAAGGGTACGCGCATCGTGTACTGCTCCGAGTCCCGAGCATTGGCGGCGATGGAGCTGTTCGTGAACCTCGATCCCGTGCTCGCACCACCCGAGCTGGCGTTCATCGCGGTGGACGTTCCCGACGGCCTCATCACGAGGCTCGGCATCGCTGCGTTGCCGTCGGGATGGCGAGACTATCCAGCACCCGATGTCATGAAAGACATCGGCACCGAGTGGATCAAGGCGGGTAGCTCTGCGGCGTTGCTTGTTCCCTCGGTCGTAATGCCCGAGGAGCAGAACCTGTTGCTGAATCCCGAGCACGCCGACTTCGGCCGCGTGAAGATCGGCAAGCCGATCAAGTTCACGTTCGACGACCGCATGTGGAAGACGCGGTAGGATTTGTTGAACGTCGCGTTGGAGTTCGTGCTCGCCCGCGCGTAGTAGCTGAATGTGGAAGCGAAGGTCCGCTTCCGCGGGAATCCGATCGCGGATCGCGCTGGGCACATCGGCTTCAACTCGTCGCAATCGCGCGCGACCTTGCCGGGACGCTCAGTACGATCGCCGAGACGCGCTTTCGCGCGATCGCTGTCAGTCCAAGACGGGACGTGCTCGCTGGCGTGGCGAGCTAAATCGGCGTTGCGCATTGCAGCCGGGCCCGCCTCACGTTCTGGCTGAGATGACCACGGGCGGCATGGACGGGTGCCCCGGCTGGCCGTAACCGAGTTCGACCAGGAGCGCTTCGGCGCGCGCCTGACCGGCTTCACCGAGTTTCGAGCCGACGGTCACGCGCGCGAGGTCCAGCGCTTTGTCAGCCGGCCGAGCCGGCATCACAACGCGGCGCGGTTCATCGAGGATGTCGACGTCGTGCGGCTCGCGCAGCACGGCGTAAACGCGGTGCTCTTTCTCGTTGGCGTACTTTGGCGACTTCATGAACACCGACGACTTGGCCGCGAGTTGGAACAGTCCGACGGTAGCTCGTCGCAGCTCCGCGTTGCCGCGCTGCGCGCGCACCTCGCGCAGCACGGCGCGGAACGCATCGGCTAGCAGCCCGCGTTCGACCTCGGCGTCGTAGTTCACGTAGATGCCGGCAACCGAGTGGATTGCCGAGCGACGAAGCAAGATGGGTGGATGGCTCTCGTTGTCGAGCACCTTGATGCTCAAGCACACGCCTTCGTGCTCGCGACCGTAGAGCTTGGAACTCCACATGTCCGCGTCTTCGTCGGCAGTGCAGAAGCAGACGACGAAGACCTGCAATTCGTACATATTCCGAGGTCGCAAGTTGGAATAGTTCTGCAGGAAATGGCCGAGCACCATGCGCGATGGCCGGTCCCTACGTCGCTTGAGCAACTCCGATGCGACGTCCACGACGAGGGCGTCGACGTGCTGCATTTCGTTCATGTCGCTGGCCGCGCGCAGATCGGTAAGCCAAAACGCTCTATCGCGCAGGATGCCTTCAAACCCATCCCAGCTCGTGTAGTGGTGGAGCACGCTTTGCTCGTCGTGGTGGCGCGCGCTGTGGCGCGCGACGATCTTCTCGACTGCGATCATCGATCGCGGACCTTCGCTTGTCAGCCATCACCGACTCGGGTCGCCGAATGGCTATCGCTTCGATCGAAACGCGAAGCGCCGTGAGCGCGTGTCGAACTCCGGCCTCGCCGAAGCGCGTCGCAGCGGCGAGCTTGCGGCAAAGATCGCAGCGTATTGGACTCTCTCATCCCGACCCAAGCGGCTGCCACTCGCCGAAGTTGGACGCTCCCGTTCTGTCCGCTGGAGCGTGCTTGTACCGCTTCGCGGCTACTGCAACCCGGTAAACGTCGCGTGTAACTCGATGCGTGTCGGAACGTGTCAACGATTTTGAGACAGGGGATTTCAGAGTTTAGTGAGCGAGCGCGAAGCTCGACTCGGCCGTGCTCGGCAGTTGCAGCGGCTTGTTGATCCAGACTTCGCGTGCCGGTCGCTGCGCGAGCGGGCGGCCGTGCGCAAAGCGTTCCGGATGCGCTTGAAACGCCGCATCGAGCACGGCTTGGCGCTCTGCGACGCGTTGCTCCACGCGCCCGAAGTGCACATCTGCGGGTGTGAGCATCGCGAGCCCGCTGTGATGGTGCTCGTGGTTGTACCAATCGATGAGGTCGCCGCCCCAGCCGCGCGCGTCTTCGATTGCGCCGAAGCGCTCGGGCGTCTCCGGTCGGTACTTGAGCGTCTTGAAATGCGCTTCGCTAAAGGGGTTGTCGTCGGAGACGTGCGGTCGTGAATGCGTCTTGGTGACGCCTAGGTCGGCGAGCAAAAACGCGACGGGCTTGGACGTCATCGATGAGCCGCGGTCGGCATGCAGCGTGAGCTGTCCGGCAACGATGCCTTGTCGCTCGCACGTCTCGGCGATCAGCTTTTGCGCGAGCGCGGCCGACTCGCGGTGCGCAATCGTCCAGCCGACGACGTAGCGGCTGAAG
>JAYUYY010000334.1:0-6161 GCA_043752225.1 Sandaracinaceae bacterium
TGCACAGGTCGCTGATCACGAGGTCGACCGGCGAGCGCGTCGCGTGCGCGAGCGCGAGCTCCCCGCTCGCACAACACGTCACCTCCGCGAAGCCATCGAGCTCGAGCGTGGCCGCCATCGCGTCCAGGATCATCGGCTCGTCGTCCACCACGAGCACGCGTGCGGCCGCGTCGGCCTCCGACACATCGCGACACCCGCAGTTGCGAAAGAATGACCGCATAGAAAGGACCGAGCGACCGCGCACCTACGGCCTGGTCGGTGGCACTTAGCAAAGCATGTGCCCGAGCATTCGCACGATCGTTCTCGCCTGATTGCTGCTCGTTATCGAAAGCCGGCTCGCCGCGCCGCCCGGTATCCGTGCTGCGGCGCGCTTTCCGTGGCAGCGTGAAGGCATGCGCACGGCATATGCCCTTTCGTTTTGCTCGGCGCTGAGCGCGTTCGTCGGCCTCGGCTGCGCGGGCACGCACGCGGGCCCGACCACGGCAGCGTCGGCGAGCCAGCCCGATCCCGAGGTCGAAGCGGCCAAGCAGCATCCGATCGCCCATCCCGACCCGCGCTCGGACGTGCCCGAGACCCAGCCGCCCGCGCGCCCCAGCCGCGGCTTGCCTGAGCAAGCCCCTCCGCCACGGGAGCGCGGCGCACCACCACCCGGACCGGAAGCCGGCGCGACGACCGCTCCGCTCAGCCAAACACCAGCGCCCGCCGCAACGCCTGCCCAGCCGCTCGTGGTCGCGTCAGCCCCGCCGCCGGCACCCTTGGATCCGCGCCCTTATGCACCCGCGCCCGAGTACGTCTGGGCGCCGGGGCACTGGTACTGGTACGGCGATCGCTACGCATGGGTCGGAGGTGGCTGGGTCGAGCCGCGCCCCGGCTTCGTCTACGTAGGCGCGCGCTGGGTCTACACGCGAAACGGTTGGACGTTCATGCCCGGCGGCTGGGCGGTCGGCTTCGATCAGCCGGTCGTCTACCCGTACTTCCCGCGCCCGTACTACCGCCACCACTACGGCCATCATCACGGCCATCGACACTACGGACATCGCACCGTGCGTCCGGGCTACCGCCACGGCCACTCGGACTATCAACGCGCGCCGCGCTACCGCCAACCCGATCGATTGACGGTGCACCCCCGCTCACCGGGCTCATCGGGCGCCCGGCTGCGCGTGCGACCACGGCGCTGACACCGCTGCGCAGCGTCACCCCGATACATCGATCTCGCTGCGCGCTTGTGGATCGCGCTCGCCCTCCGCAGCTACGCGAACGCTCTCTCCTGCTGCGGTCGTGCTGGCCAGGCTCACGCTCGCGCCGCCGGCATCGGGATACAGGCGCCAGTGCTTGTCGACGATCAACCGCGCGCCGCGCGCGAACGTGAGATACGACCACGCCCACTGGATCAGCACGAAGATCCGGTTCTTGAAGCCGCTCAGGTAGTAGATGTGAATCACGAGCCACGCGAGCCACGCGAGCGTTCCGCTCATGCGCAGCGCGCCGGATTGAACGATCGCGCGGCTACGACCGATCGTCGCCATCTGCCCTTTGTCGACATAGGCGAACGGCTCGCGCTTCTCTGCGCGCAGGTCGCCCAGGATCGCTTTCGCTGCGTAGCGACCTTGTTGCAGCGCGACCGGCGCGACCCCGGGCAGCGGCTTGCCATCCGCGCCGTGCACGAGCGCCATGTCGCCGAGCACGAACACTTCTGGATGCGCGGGCACCGTGAGGTCAGGCCCGACCACCACGCGATGTTGTGCGTCGCGCTCCGCACCGACGGTGCCGCCTAGATCCGAAGCGCGCACGCCCGCGGCCCACAGCACCGTGCCGGTGCGAATCCGTTCCGCTCCGACCTGCACGCCGGTTGCATCGATGTCGGTCACGCGACTGTGCGTCCAGATCTGAACGCCGAGCCCTTCCAAATCACGCGCAGCACGCGCCGCCATGTCGGGCTGGAAGCTCGGCAGGATGCCCGGGCCAGCCTCGAGCAAGATCACGCGCGTCAGCTTGGGATCGATGCGCCGAAAGTCGCGCGCGAGCGTGAACCGGCTCATCTCACCGATCGCTCCTGCGAGCTCGACACCGGTCGGCCCGCCGCCCACGATCACGAACGTCAGCCATTGCTTGAGCAGCTCGTCGTCGGTCTCGCGCTCGGCCATCTCGAACGCGGTGAGCACGCGGCGGCGAATCTCGGTCGCCTGCTCGAGCGTCTTGAGGCCCGGCGCAAAGCGCTCCCAACGCTCCTTGCCGAAGTACGCGTGCTGCGCGCCGGTCGCGACGATCGCGTAGTCGTACTCGACCGAGCCAAAGTCACCGTTCACGCGGCGCTGCTCCACATCGAGCGCGCTCACTTGGCCTTGGATCACCTTGATCGAGCGGTACTTGGAGAGCAGGCCGCGGATCGGCGCCGCGATCTCAGCCGGGCTCAAGCCGGCCATCGCGACTTGATAGAGCAGCGGTTGGAACAGGTGATAGTTGCGCCGATCGATCACCGTCACCTCGACGGCATTCGGCGAGCGTCCGAGGATCTTCGCGGCGTTGAGGCCAGCGAAACCGCCACCGACGATCACGACGCGCTTGCGGGCTTGGAGGTCAGGCACGGCGGGAGAGTAGCGCGTGCGGCCGGCAAGCGAGATCAGTTCCCCGCGTCTTCGTCCGGCTCGTGGATCAGCGGCTCGCCGGCGTCGGATGCGGGCCCGCCATCGCAATCACACGGCGTACCGAGCGGCGCGCAACGCGGTGCGAGCGGCATGCTCTGCAACGTCGAGAAATCGAACGACGAGCTGAGGCAACACTGCTCGACGTCGACCACGCAGCTTTCGCTGCCGCACGCGATCACGCCGACCTCGCCGCGGCCTACCGGAGGCGGCTCGGGCTGCCCTTTAGGAACGCAGACACCGATGAACTCCTGCGCGATCAACAAGCTGCGATGACACTCGAGGCTCCGATCCGCCGCGCACGTCTCGCCCGCATGGCACAGATGAAAGGAGTTTGGGCTTGTGCAGCTCGTGCTGGCTTCGCACGTGATCGCGCTGTAGCTCAGGCTGATCGGATCGAACGTCGCGCAACACACTCCGTCGCCGCAATCCTCCGCACCGTCGCATTCGGCCGCGACATGAAGCGCACAAAACGTTGCGCCGCCTTCGGGCAGCGTGAACGCGCTATCCCAATCGAACGAAGGCGGATTGGCTCGGCTCGCGTCCATCTCCGGAGCAGCATCTTGCATCGCGGCATCGAGCACGGCGGCATCGAACGGCATCGCGACGCCGCCTTCGCGAGCCGGGGTGACCGGTTCGTCATCGTCGCAACCGAACGCACCGCTCACGCAGATCGCGATCGAAGCGAGCAACGCCCGCGTCACGCCACCGCGTATCGCGGCTTGCTGACCGCCCCGCCATGTTGATGCTGCTCTCAAAGCCAACCCGCAGATGAATCTAGGAAGTGCGCGACCACTCGGCAAGAAGGCAAGCCGCTGCTCAGTGCTGGCAACTGACATAGGCGACATGCGCGCGCTTTTGCGCGGTGAAGGCACGCGCACGGCGGTAACCTGCGCGACGGAGAAATCGCGATGACCGAAACCTTCGATCGTTTGGCCCCCGCTCCTCGCCTGCTGCTCGGGCCCGGTCCGAGCGATCCGCACCCACGCGTGCTGGCCGCGCTCGCCGCTCCAACGCTCGGGCACCTGGACCCACAGTTCCTCGGGTACATGGACGACATTCAACGCCTCCTGCGCGCGCTGTTCCGGACGGAGAACGCGCTGACGTTCGCGGTCTCGGGCACCGGCTCGGCGGGCATGGAAGCGTGCCTCGTCAACATGCTCGAGCGCGGCGATCGCGTGCTGGTCGCAGAGCACGGGGTCTTCGGTGGTCGCATGGCGAACATAGCGACGCGCCTAGGCTGCGATGTGACACGCGTCCAAGCGCCGTTCGGCGAGGCGCTCGACGTATCCCGCGTATGCGACGCGATCGCGGCCAGCCAACCCAAGCTCGTCGCGGTCGTGCATGCGGAAACGTCGACCGGCGTGCTGCAGGCGATCCCGGACATCACCGCCGCCGCGCGCAAGGCCGGAGCGCTCTCTCTCGTCGATTGCGTCACTTCGCTCGGCGGTGTGCCAGTCGACATCGACGCCTGGCAAGTCGACCTCGCGTATTCGGGCACGCAAAAGTGTTTGAGCTGCCCGCCGGGCTTATCGCCCGTGACGTTTTCGGAACGCGCGGTCGCAACGTTGCGAGCGCGCAAGTCGCCGGTCGTCTCGTGGTACCTCGATGCGACTTTGCTGCTCGACTACTGGGGGCAAGAGCGCGCGTACCACCACACCGCGCCGATCAACATGCTCTACGCATTGCGCGAAGCCCTGCTCGTGCTGCGCGAAGAAGGCTTGGACGCAGCGTTCGCGCGGCACATGAAGTGTCATCGCGCGCTGGTGGCTGGGCTCGAAGCGATGGGCCTCACCCTGCCGGTGGCTGCGCGCAACCGCATGCCGCAGCTCAATGTCGTGCAGGTTCCAAATGGAATCGACGAGATCGCTGTGCGCCGCGCGTTGCTGCGCGACTACGGAATCGAGATCGGCGGCGGGCTCGGTCCACTCAAGGGCCGCGTGTGGCGCATCGGGCTGATGGGTCACAGCGCGCGCCGCATTAACGTGATGGCGTTCCTGAGCGCCCTCGAAGACGTGCTCGGCAACACGGTTGCAAATACAGGCGCAAATATCGAGCGCGGTCGCGCCGTCGGCGCCGCGGGTGCGGTTTGGAGCGCGGCATAGCAACCGCTATGGTGCCGGCAGGAGATGGACCGATGCGCGCGCTGAAATTTCTGGCCCTGCTCACCGCGCTCGCCTGCGCATCGGCCGTCTACGTCGAAACGGGCGCCGCCGAGCCCGCTGCGTCAGCCGCCAAGCCCAAACCGGCGAAAGCGAAGGCTGTTCAAGGCTTGTTGTTTCGCGTCGAGTCGACCAGCGCGACCGTCTACATCCTCGGCTCGATTCACGTCGCGAACGAAGCCCTCTATCCGCTCGACCCGCGCATCACGAGCGCGTTCGAACAGGCCGACACGTTGGTGCTCGAAACCGAGCTCACGCCCACGGCCAAGGCGCACGGCTCGAAGCTGATGCAGCAAGCCGGCATGTATACGCCGCCCGACGCGCTTGACGCGCACCTCGACGACAGCACGCGCGCCGCGCTCAACGCAGCGCTGACGGCGCGCGGCATTCCTGCGCAGATGGTTCAGGTCATGCGCCCGTGGCTCGTGTCGCTGATGCTGACTCTCAGTCAGCTCGGCACGCTGGGCTATCGCCCCGAGCTCGGCATCGACGAGCACTTTCGCGGTAGGTCTTCGCGCAAACACCTGGCCGCGATCGAGACCGTGGAGCAACAGGTCGCGGTCTTCCGGAACATGCCTGAGCCGGTGCAGCTCGCGGCGCTGCGTCAGACTCTCGAAGAGCTCCCAAACCTCGGCGCGCTGATCGACCGAGCGCTCGATGCCTGGCGCAAGGGCGATGGACGCGGGCTCGATAGCCTGTTGCTCGCGCCGATGCGCAAGGAGTTCCCGAAGCTCTACGCTCGGCTCTTCGTCGACCGCAACAAGCGCATGGCCGACGCCATCGACCAGTACCTCGAGGGCAACGGCACCGTGTTCGTGGTGATCGGAAGCGGCCACTTGGTGGGCCCGGACAGCGTGCTGCGCTTTCTAAAACAACGCGGCTACGACGCGACGCAGCTCTGATCGAGCTGCGCAAGGCCTGCGTTGTTGTTTGTCAGCAACGGCTAACTCGGTGGCCGTGAGCCGCAACTCGCGACATGCTCGGTCGCGAGCAAAACCCCATAAATCACGGATATTGCCAACGATCCACGCCGACTGCGCCAGCCCTCAACGGTGACACCGTGCGCTGTACTTCACTGGCTGGATATGACATGAACCCTCGCGCTTTGAAGCTCGGTGGTGAATGCACCGTAGCTCGCGCTGGTCTGGCCACGGAGGATCGATGACGACCCAACGCACTTCTGTTCGCATGGTTTCCGCAATCGTCGGGCTCGCCCTGGCAACCGCCTTGGTTCCCGGTTCATCCGTCGTCGCCAGGGCCGCGGATGACATGATGCTCAAGTTTGCGGTGATGATCCCGCGAACGCCTGAGCTCGCGATCGAGGAAAAGAAATACAACAAGCGCCTCGCCGAGATGA
>JAYUYY010000335.1:0-2330 GCA_043752225.1 Sandaracinaceae bacterium
CAGCCGCGCGTAGTGCGTCGGTAACACAAAGAGGTTCTTGTGCGCGGCCAAGTCGCTGCGATCGCAGCTCAATGATGCCGAGCGATTCGGACAACAGCACCAATCAGCGACGTGGGTTCGAGCTATGCGACAACGAATGGCTCATGAGAGCCATCTCACGCCAATCTCACAAGGCGCGTTGGGTGCTGCGCACGATCGCTTCGATCTCGCGCACGAAGGATTCGCTTGCATCGAGCGCGTAGCTGCCCTGGATGCGTAGCACCTGCGAATCGATCGCGATCGCGGCGACCATGAAACGCACCCGACGCATGTCCGGACCGAGCGTACCCTGGTAGTGGATGATCACCGCGGGCAAGCCGTGGATGCTGAGACGTTGAGGCGGCGCCGTCTGCTCGGTTGCAACATCCTCGAGGCTGGCCCGTGCGGCTTGCGCAGTTCGCGCGTCGATCACGCTGAGCGTGAGCTGCGAGGCGGGCTCGTCGTGCGTGAGAAAGTAGCGAAACAAATGCGCTGGCGCCTTGGTGACCTGCCACGCCGCTGAGAAGCGCAGCTGCACGCCTTCGATCTCGACGATATCCAAGCGCTCCAGCTCCCTACCCTCGAGCTGCGCGTTCATGGAATCAGGCGCGATCGCAGCTCGAGGCACGGCTCGCGGCACCGGCGACAAAGGTGGCTGCGAATCACCGCTTGGGCACGCGAGTATGCACGCGACCGCAAGCACGCTCAGCGCTCGGCAGCACGCAGCGAGCACGCGCGGTCTCCGATCACAGGCAGGGCGGCTCATGACCGCAATCCACGACGACCTCGCAGCGATCGTTCACGCATTTGGCGCTCGCGGCTTCAGGAAAGCTCGGCACGCAGGCAGCGCAGACCTGATCGGGGTCGTCACAGACGAGAGCCTTGAATGCAGCCTCCGCATCTTTGTGAATCGCCACGACGTCATAAGGGCCGGGGTTTGGCAGCGCGCACGGACAACAGAAAGAATCTCCGGGCCGCGCGCCGCGCCGGATGCGCAAGGTGCAATCCGCGTCTTGCGAGCAGCCGTTGAATTCGGCTTCCCGGATATCCAGCGCGCTGCAGCGCGAGGCTTGGCACGTCGCGATGAACGGATCGCTGAGCTGCTGCTCTTCGCACGGATTCGCCGCGAAGTACGCCTGACAGTCGACGCCTTGCTCGGCGGAGCCGCAGCCGCGGTGCATACGCAGGTCGGCATCGTTGACGAGCGTGCGCTGCACCGCGAATACGTCTTCGACCGTCGGCATGCAGACGCCGCAGCAGGTGCGCGGCAAGAGCTCGCATTCACTCGTCGCGTCGCATGCGAAGTAGTCATCGCTCAGCCCGGTGCCTGACGATCCGCCTACGCCGCCCGTCGCGGCTTGACCGCTCGCCCCGGATTGGCCGCCGGTTTGGGCGCCGCTGCCGCCGGTTGCGCCGACGCCGCCTGAGTCCGTACCGCTGCTGCCCGCGGTCATACCTCCGGTTCCACCTGTGCCGCTGCCGCCTGTGCCGCTGCCGCCTATGCCTGCACTGCCCTGGCCGGAGCCTCCGTCCATTGCCGACTGACCGGCGGCGCCGTTCGGGCCGCCCGAGTCTGGGTTTTTGCTGCACGCGCTGACGAGCAACACGCTCAGCGACAACGCGATCACATAACAGAGGTCTAAGATCCGCGAGCGTGGAACGGCGATAAGAGTGTGCACACTACACACGTAACACAGAGCGCATGCTCAAGCTCACTATGCGATCACAGCGCTGCGCGACCCCGAACATCGCGTGGCGTGATCACGGGAGCGTGCAAACCGAAGCCGGCTTGCAACTCTTATCCGACAAGCTCAGCACGAGCTCAGTGCCCCAGCGAAGAGCCGAGCCAGACGCCGATCGCGAGCACGAGCAAACCAACGCCGACGGCGAGCGCGATCATCGGACCGCGTTGAACCGGTACCACCGGCGGATCGGTGAGCATTCCCGCGTGATGCACGACCGGCTTAGCCTGCTGCGCTGCGGGAGCTGCTACGGGCGCTGCAGGCGCAACTGCCGCAGGCGCAGCCGCGGCGGGCGCAGGGCGATTCGACGATCCGCCCTGGTTGGGATTGCTGAGGCAGCGCTTGAGCGCGTCCGCGAAGTCGAGCGCGGTCGCGTACCGATCGTCGCGCGACTTCGAGAGCGCCTTGTCGATCGCGGCCGCGAGCGCAGGCGAGAACGTGCGGCCGGGCACGCGACCGTTGAGCGGCAGCGGCGCGTCTTGAACGTGCGCGCGCATGATCTCGATCGGCTTGGTGGCGTCGAACGGCAGCTTGCCGGTGAGCAGCTCGTACAAGATCAACCCGAGCGAG
>JAYUYY010000336.1:0-6157 GCA_043752225.1 Sandaracinaceae bacterium
CATGCCCAAGCCCCAGTGCATCGGCATGCGACCGAAGCGCAGCTCACCGAGATCGCGATTGCGAACCTCGGCCCACGCGCGCCGCACCTTGATGCTCGGGCCCATGTTGGCGTCGCGGCCAGGCACCGTGGTGCCGGCGAAGAACGTCTCTTCGGCCATCGCCTCGCGGATCGGATCGTTGGTCGCGGAATCGAGCGCGGTCGAGCCGTAGTACGTGCCCGCGGGCTCGCCGGCGATCGTGTTGTCGAGCGCGTCGATCGTCATCTTCACGCGTACGTCTTCGCTGATGTTGAGCTGCGGCGTGAGGCGCAAGCGCAGGTTCGCGAAGCGCAGCGTGCTGACGTCGCAGGTGCCGCCCTCGGCGCGGTCCTCATCGACGCAATCGAGATCGCCGGGGGCAACGCCGGTGCCGTCATTAAGGACGCGGCGCTCGAGCGGACGGAAGCGCGTGAACGGGTCGGGACCGGCTGCGCGCTCGCGCGTGGTCGCGGCCAAGCCGTCGATGCTCATGTTGCTGCCGAGCACGTCGTACATCGCGCGGCGGCCGAGGAAGAACGAGTCCATCAGCTCGCCGCGCATGCGCATGTAGCCGTGCAGCGTCAGCACCGGCACCGGCGCGGTCAGCTCGAGGCTGGCATCGCTCGGCGGCGGCAGCTGTTCGGTTAGGCGCGCTTCGAGATCGCCGGGCGACGGCACGAGCGGCTCAGGCTCGAGCACGCCTGCGCCTTCGGCTGTTGCGCCTTCGGTGGTTGGCTCGGCGGGCGGCATCGCTTCGGCCGCGGGCTCGACGCTCTCTTCCGCGACACCTGCATCGGGCGAAGCCGCCGCTTCGGTCGGCGCGGGCGCCGGCGGTGCAGCGGAATCGGCGGGAGCCGGTGTTGCGGGAGCGGCCGGTGCGGGCGCCGGTGCGGGCGCTGCTGGAGCCGGTGCTGCCGGTGCGGGTGCAACCGGCGCGGGTGCTACCGGCGCGGGTGCTACCGGTGCGGGTGCTTGGCGCGGCTCGGGAGCGGCGGTTGGCGCGGTCTGCGCAAACGTCGTCGTGGCCCAACACAACGGCAGGAGCAAGAGAGCGAATCGACGCATTGAGGTATCTCCTACGCGGGCATCTCGCGGCGAAAACATTCGAGCGCGCGAGCAGAATTCCCCCAGCGCGGTGCGCGAGGCGGTGGCTGGGTAACACTGGCTGCGGGTCAAGGCAACTGCCGCAGAGGACTCGAAAAAACGCGCAGACCACCCGCGGCCCTTGACGCGGACGCGCAGAACGCCGATGGCTCCTGCGGACAAGAAGCATGTTGAGCAGAGAAGATCGTCGTCTACGCCTTTGGGCGCTCGGTGGGCTCGGTGAAGTCGGCATGAACTGCCTCGTGATCGAGGCGGAGCAGAAGCTGCTCGTCATCGACTGCGGCTTGACCTTTCCCGATCGCGAGCCCGGTATCGAGCTGATCCACCCCGACTTCGAGCAGTTGCTCGAGCGGCAGCGCGACTTGCTCGCGATCGTGGTCACGCATGGCCACGAGGATCACGTTGGCGCGATCCCGTATCTTCTGCGCGACATCGATCGCGAGATCCCGGTGTATGGACCGCCGTACGCGCTCCAAGTGCTGCGCGAGCGGCTAGCCGAGGTCGAGGTGCCAAATCCGCCTCGCTTGATTGAGACGCGGCCGCGTGAGCGCTTCGCGCTCGGCCCGTTCGAGGTCACGCCGTTCCGTGTCACGCACTCGATCCCCGACAGCACAGGGCTCGTGATCGGCACCAGCGTCGGCACGATCGTGCATACCGGCGATTTCAAGCTCGAGCGCGATCCGCTCGATGGTCAGAGCTCCGACGAAGAGCTGCTGCGCGAGACCGGCGACAAAGGCGTGCGCCTTCTATTGAGCGACTCGACCAACTCCGAGGTCGCCGGCTGCGCGGGCAACGAGCGCGACGTCGAGGTCGCGTTGCGCAATCGCATCGGCGCGGCCAAGGCGCGCGTGATCGTGTGCATGTTCGGCTCGAACATCCATCGCGTGGGCTCGGTGCTGCGCGCAGCGGCGCAGAACAAGCGGCGCGTGCTCTTGCTCGGCCGCTCGCTCAAGACGCACTCGCGGATCGCGCGCGAGCTCGGGCTCTTGCCCGATCACCCGCTCACGCTGGTCAGCGAAGAAGAAGCGCAGAAGATCCCGCGCGACGAGCTACTGGTGCTCGCCACCGGCTCGCAAGCCGAGCCAGCTGCCGCGCTGCGTCGGATGGCTTCGGGCTCGCACCACCGGCTCAAGCTCGAGCAAGGCGATGAGGTCATTCTCTCTTCGCGCGTCATCCCGGGCCACGAGCGCCAGGTGCAGTCGATGATGGACTCGCTCGAGCGTATCGGCGTCCGCGTCTACACGCGGCTCGACGATTCGTCCTTGCATGTGAGCGGCCATGCAGGCCGCGACGAGCAAGCGCGCATGCTCGAGCTGACGCGGCCGCGCGCCTTCATCCCGGTGCACGGCTCGTACGTGCATCTCACACGCCACGCGGCGCTCGCACAGCGCATGGGCATACCCGAGATCGTGATCGTCGAGAACGGCGCCGTCGTCGAGCTCGATGACGAAGGCACGCGCGTCGCGGGCCAGCTCCCGATCGGCCGCATCCATTTACAGGGCGGCGAATCGATCGATGACTCGGTGTTGCATGAGCGCACGCGTCTCGCCGAAGCAGGCGTCGTGGTGGTGACCGTGCGGCTCGATGCGCGCGGCCGGCTCGCCGATCGCGCGCACAGCGGAACGCGCGGTGTCGTCGATACCGAGACGCTCGCCGATCTCGGCGTGGTGCGCGCAGCGCAAGCCGAGGTCGCGGTCGCGATCGATGGCTTGCCCAAGCACAGCAGCCGCGAAGCGATCGAGCTGGCGGTGTCGCGCGCGGCACGCCGGGTGTTCCGTGACGCGCTCGGGTTCAAGCCCACGGTTCACGCTGTCGTCGACATGCTCGAGTCATGACCGCACGGCATTGCCTCGGGCCCGTCGTGCTCTGCCTGGCAACGCTGTGCCTGCTCGGCTGCGCGGGATCGACCGCTACGACACCTGATTCGCGCACGCCGGTCACTGCCGCGAGCACAGCGGCGCCGCTCGCATCCCAAACGCCCGACGTGACGCACGCCGCACCGCGCGGAGCGTCGCGGCCGATCACACCGCGCGAGCTGCAGGTCATCGAGAGCTTGATGCGCGACGCCGAGCGCGTCCGGGAGCTGCGCTTCACGCGCGCGGTCGATGTGATCGTGCAGGACGCCGAAGCGATCGCCGGCTACGTCGACAGCCAGATCGAGCCCGACAAAGTCGAGACGGCGATCGACATCTACGCCGCCCTAGGCCTGATCGATCCCGCGCTCGACCTGCGCGCGCTGTGGCTGCGACTGATGGGTGAACAAGTCGTCGGCTACTACGATCTCGATCGCGGCCAGCTGATCGTGCGCGACGATGTGATGCGCGCGTTCTCCGCGAGCTCCTCGAACGTCAGAAAGTCCGCGCCACACGGTTCGGCGAACGCATCAGCGCCGGCGTCACAGCGCGTCAATCTACAAGAGGCGCGCGTCGTGCTCGTGCACGAGCTCGTGCATGCGCTCCAAGATCAGCACCTCAGTCTGGCCAAGCACATGCACGACGAGCTCGACACCGACGCCGAGAATGCGCTGCGCGCACTGGTCGAAGGTGACGCGACGCTCGCGATGATTTCGCACGCGCTCGAGCGCGAATCGATCGCGCTGTCCGAGCTGACGCGCGATCCCGCTCGCATTCGCGGCTTGTCCCAGCTCGTCTCGGCGCCGATGAAGGGCACGGAGCTCGACACCGCGCCCGCGATCGTACGCGTCTCGCTCTTGTCCGCGTACGTGCAAGGCCTGATGTTCGTCGCGGCGCTGCACGGCAGCGGAGGCTTTGCCCGCATCAATCGCGCGTACGCCGATCCGCCGGTCAGCACCGAGCACGTGCTTCACCCGCAACGCTTCGCGCGTGGCGAGCAGCCCGAGCGCATCCGGCTCCCGCAGGCCGAGACGCTGCTGGGCGAAGGCTACCCGCTGGTGGCCGAGGACACGATCGGCGAGCTCGAGATGTCCGTGTACTTCGCCCAAGGCATGAGCGAACCGCTCGCAGGGCGCGCCGCCGACGGCTGGGGTGGCGATCGCTTGTACGCGTTCAAGACCGCGAGCGGTGAGCGTGCCGCGGTGTGGGTGTCGAGCTGGGACAACGAGCGCCAAGCGATCGAAGCCGAGCGCGCCGCACACGCGGTTCGCGCCGCGAGCGAAAAGCCTGCGCGCGATCGGCACGGCATCGAGCGCTCCGGGCGGACGCTGCTGATCGCGCGCGAGGTGCCTGCAGACCGCTTCGCCGCGCTGCGCGAGCGATTCCTCGCCTGGGTCAGCCGAGCGAAAGGCGCTCTGGCCAGCGCAACGGACACAGCTCGAATCAACCCTCTTCCCGCTGGAATCGCATCTCCCGATTGAACGCACCCTCCCCGCGTGGTAGCCACCGCGGCTCGGGTGGCAGACCGCCCCCCGCTGGAGGCACCGAGATGCACGCGCATGTCGATCGCGTCAGCCCCGTGCTGGTCGAGATCAAAATCGAAGTTCCGTGGAGCACTGTTAGCGAGCACCTCGAGCAGGCGTATCGCAGCGTGCAAAAGACAGCGCGTATTCGCGGCTTTCGCCCCGGCAAAGTCCCGCGGAGCGTGGTCAAGAACATGATGTCGAAGTCCGTCGAGCAAGACGTGACCAATCGCATCGTGGAAGCGCAGCTCGGCGAGGTGGTTAAGGAGCACAAGCTCGACGCCATCGCGATGACGAGCATGGACGCCCCGCCGCTCGCGGACGGCCAGAGCTTCACCTTCACCGCGAAGCTCGAAGTGCGTCCGACGATCGACAGCGTCAACACGTCAGAGCTCAAGGTCGAGCGCACGGTCGACCTGGTCGCCGACGCGCAAATCGACGCCGAGATCGCGCGCCTGCGCGAGCAAAACGCCGAGCTGCGGACGCCTGAGCCGATGCGCGGCGCGCAAGATGGCGACACGCTCGTGCTCGACATCGACGTGAGTGTCGACGGCGAGTCGCGTCCCGACCTGGGATCGAAGGGCACGCGCGCCGAGCTCGGCGCTCAGCGTTTGCTCGAGCCGCTCGAAGAAGGTCTGCGCGGCGCGCAGCCGGGCGAAGACAAAGAGATCAGCATGACCTTCCCCGACGACTACGGTCACGAACCGTTGCGCGGCAAGGCGGCGAAGTTCCAGGTTCACGTCGCCGAGCTGCAAGAGAAAGTCTTGCCCGAGATCGACGATGACTTCGCGCGCGACCTCGAGCACGAATCGGTCGCGGCGATGCGCGCAAAGATCAAGAGCGATCTCGAAGCCGCTGCGACGCGCAAGTCCGAGGCCTTGGTGCGCGAAGCCGTGGTCGAGAAGCTGATCGACACCAACCCGGTGGACGTCCCGCCGAGCCTGGTCGAGCGCCAACAGCGCCAGATGATCGGCGAGCTGCTGCGCTTCCAACAGGCCTACGGGCAGGAGATGCCGCTCGGCGACGAGCTCTTCAAGGGCCTTCGAGATCGCGCCGAGCGCAAGGTCCGCGCGGGTTTGCTGTTCAGCGCGGTCGCGACCCAGCAGTCGCTCGAGGCCAGCGACGCCGATGTCGACGCGAAGCTCGCTCAGATCGCCGAGCAATCCGGCAAGCACGTCGCCAAAGTGCGGGCCGAGTACACCGGCGAGCGCCGCGATTCGCTCCGCATGCAGATCCTCGAGAACAAGCTTCTTGAGTATCTGCTGTCGCAGGCTACGATCACCGACGTCGCGCGCTAACCACTCTCGCGAACTATGGAGACGGCTCAATGAAGATCGATCGCCCCGAAGCATTCATCCCCTACCCGCAGGTCGTCGAGAGCACACCTCGAGGGGAACGCAGCTGGGACATCTTCAGCCGTCTGCTCAACGACCGCATCATCTTCCTTGGCAGCGAGGTCAACGACGACGCGGCGAACATCATCATCGCGCAGATGCTCTATTTGGAGAGCGAGGATCCCGACAAGGAGATCACGCTCTACATCAATAGCCCGGGCGGCTCGATCACCGCGGGCCTCGCGATCTACGACACGATGCAATACGTGCGCGCGCCGGTCTCGACCGTGTGCATCGGCCTCGCGGCTTCGATGGCGGCCTGGTT
>JAYUYY010000337.1:0-6152 GCA_043752225.1 Sandaracinaceae bacterium
TCGAGATCCTTCTCGGCCGCTTCTTCGAAGCCCGCCGCGATCCACACCGGCAACGCCGCCGAATACAGATTACCGAGGTCACGCACCGCAGCCGCGCCGAGGTTCATCTTCTGTGCGAGCAGCTCGCGGAACACCGGCTTCTTGCGCACCACGGCTGCGAGCGCAGTCGTCGCTTGATAGGGATCGCCGACTTCAGAGCCGTCCGCGGTGACCATCGCGTAGAGGTCCGGCGTCGACAGCGCTTCCTTCATCACTTGTTCGATCGAGACGTTCGCTTCGGCGCACAGCTCACGCAGCTCTTCTTGATAGTGATCGCCGCGCGCCATGCCGCGGATGTAGAGGAAGCTCATCGCTTGGACGGGCATCATCTCGTACGGGCGATGAAAGAAGAGGCTGTGCACCGAGCGGTAGTACTTCCCAGCCGACACGTTGAGCTTGCGCAACATGTCTTCGACCGCGTGCACGGTTTCGTCGAGGTACGAGTACGTCGAGTACTTGCCGCTGAACACGGGGAAGTCGCTCATACGATGCGTCGCGGGCGCATACGACTCGTGGAAGTGGCGCGCGAACGGCTTGCGAAAGTCCGGGCCGCGATAATCCGAAGCGCTGCCCGCGTGCAAAAGGTCGAGCTCGAACAGCTTGGCCTCTGACGTGACGAGCATCGCCACCGCGCCTGCGCCTTGCGTCTGCTCGCCGGTGCTGCCGCGTTGGTACTCCGCGACGTCACCGCACACGACGATCGCGACCTTACCGTTGCCGTCGTACGCGACGTAGCGCTGCGCTGCTTTCAGCGCATACACGCCGCCGAGGCACGCGTGCTTGAACTCCGGCACCTCGCAGTGCCGCGATAACCGCGGATAGCCGAGCTGCTCGAGCCCGCGATCGACCATGCCGCGCACGATCACGGCGCCGGCCGCGTTATCGGTGCTCGACTCGGTGCCCAGGCCTAGAAAGCCGACCGTGGTGGGATCGATTCGGTTTTGCCGAATCAGTCTCAACACCGCGTTCGCGGCCATCGTGTAGACGTTTTCGTGTCGACCCGGGACGCGAAAGCTGCGGCCGACGACGACTCGAATTTTGTCCCAGGAGTTCCCTGTCCATTCGCACCAATCCTGGAGGCGAACGCGGAACGGGGGGACGTAAGCGCTCATGGCGCTGACACCGGGGCTACGGACGATGACGGGGCTCATGCGCAATCCTTCCTTGAGGCGAACCAGACTGAAGCACGATCACGAGCCAACGCTCGCGCACGATGAGACCAAACCTGTGGAGGCTCGGGACCGGCTGGTGGCCGGACGTCGACCCGTGAACGGATCGACTTCCGCAGGGCTGCCCCCTGCTTCGTGCGCTTGAGATGGCTTGTGGCGGTGTGCTCTCGCCGGACTCGCACCAACTTTACGCGTTCCCCAAACAACCCACCGGAAGCTCGCTCGAACGGCTGACCGTACGAGACAAACTTCTTGCAGGCCGCGACAGTGTACAAAACGGACAGTGCCAATGACAAGGCCTGATTCGAGGGCGTGCGTACGTTTCGCGCCATGATTTCTCGTTTAGTCGTCATGGGATCGCACACGCTAATCGGTAGTCCACGCTGCCGCGAGATTTCCACATTTGCTTGTCAAAACAGTGAGTTACGAAGGGAATCACGGCAGCGACAGGCGACTCACAAATGGCGCGCAGAGCGTTCCCGCTCGGGGCAAAGCACCGGCTCACAAAGGCACGAATTGCTGCGGAGGGTCCGCGGTAGCGATTCTGATCCGGCCGATACAGCACGGTGTGCAGGTGTACGCTTATCGTGCCTTCGGTCGGCTCAAAGTTTCGCGATTTGTGATCTGCCCGATTTTCTACAGATCACTGGGTGAGTCCCAGTCGTGCAGCAAGGCGCGCTCTTCGTCGCTCAGCAACAGCTCGGTGACCTCGAGCGAGCGCATCACCGTTTGCATGGAGAGCGTGCCGGCCGCGATCGCTGCGCGCAGCGCGGGCAACACCGCCTGGCCCGAATAGCGCGCGAAGAGCGGCTGCCATTTACCGGTCGCCGGATCGCGCGGACACAGAATGATCGCGCGCGGCGCTTCATGAGCGAGGCGCTGCAGCAGCTCCGCTGTGACGTGCGGCAAGTCGCACGCGAGCGCGAGAGCTTCATGCACGCCGCAGCGCTGTGCGTGCTCGAGCAACGCGCACAGACCACCGATCGGACCGATGCCCGGTGGATCATCGAGCACATGCGGAACACCGAACAGCGGCTTGCCGCCGATCAGCGTCGGCTCGAGCCCCACCGAACGCGCGAGCCGTACGATGCGATTCGCGAGCGCTTCACCGGTATCGGGCGCCGGCATGCGCGACTTGTCGCGACCGCCCATGCGCGTGCCGCGACCGCCTGCGAGCACTCCGAGCAAGCTCGCGCGCGGCGGCTCGTGTGCAGGCTTTTCGAAAGGCTCGTGCGTCACGCAAACACCATGGAAAGCGCCGTCGCGATAGCACACTCTGCGCGCGATGAGCGAGCGCGCGGATGAGCCCAGCGAAAGCTCCAGCGCGAGCGCACCTGCGGTCTCGCGCGGGCCAACCGCGAGCTCGATCGCGATCGGTGTTTGGATCGCCGCGCTGTTGCCGCTCGTTTGGCTGATGCCCGCGCTGCACGCGCACGAGCCGTTCGTGCAGACCGGCTGGGAAGTGAGCCTCGAGCGCTTCGCGTTTGGGTTGCAGCCGCTGCGCCGCGGCCTCGAAGCGCTTTGCACGTTCGCGCCATTCGGCTCGCAAGCGCTGCGCACGAGCCTTGCGGCCGCGCTTTCGATCAGCGCGGTGAGCGCCGCGCTCTACGTCTGGATCGAGCTCTTGCTGCGGCGCGTCTTGCCGTTGATCGCGGCGTTGCGCGCGCCGATCGCGCTCGGTGTTGCGTGGGCAATCGCTTCGCGGTTGTTGATCGCCGAGCCCGTGGTCGCGCGCATTTTGCCGTATGCGCCCGGTATGGCGTTGGCGCTCGCGTGTCTCGCGCAGCGCGCCGCGTTGACCCGAGCGCCGCATCTATTGCGCGCGCTCGCGCAGCTGGCGTTCGTATGGCTGCTCACGTTGCTCGAGCAGCCGCTGCTCGCGATCTTGATCGCACCTGCGCTCGCGCCGGTCGTGCGTTTGCTGCGCGGCATCGAGCCGGTGAGTGAGCTGGTGCGCCGCGCGGTGACGGTCGTGGATTCACTCTCGCACCAAAAGCCGGCGCCGCGGCTGATGCTCGCGGCTGCGCTCACGTTCATGATGTTGTGCGGTGCGCTGTTGCGCGAGGGCACGAATGCCGTCAGCGCGCTTCGCAGCGAGGCGTTCGATGCGCTGCGCGACGCGCTCATGCACGACGCAGCGCCGCGCGCAGCGTTCGTGCTGCATCCCTCGATCTCATATCCGCTCTGGCGTTCGCGCGCTGCGCTGCGTGTGCGCGCCGATGTGCGGCTCGTGCCGAGCGCCGCGTTGCTCGAGCCGCGCACCGCCGAACGGCTCGCAAACGCGCACCCCGAGCTCAAGGCATTGGTGCGCGCATCGCTCTTGCGCGGCGCGCTCGATCCGATCGAGCTGCAGACGCTCGCGGCGACGCGCGCCGTGCACCTCACACCCGAGCTCGAGACCTTCGTTGCGGTTCGCGAGACGCTGCTACCCGGCGCGCTCGGCTTCGAGGTGACTACCAGCAGCGCAACCAGCGCCGATCTAAAGGCCGCGTGGACGAGCAGCGAAGGCGCGCGCGCGCGGCTGTTCGCAGAGCTCGACCCCGCGCAGCTCGATCCGGCGACACGCGCGTTCGTGCGCGAGCACTGTGTGCTCAACGCGGCGCTGCTGTCGGGATTGCAGCGAGGTACTGTGTTGAGTGAGCAGCTCGATCGCGCCGCGAGCTTTGCCACCAACCCCGAAGAGCGCGACGCCTTGGCGAGCGCGCTCACCATCGTGGGCATTCCGGCAGGCGCCTCTCCTCGATAACAGACGGCGCATTGATAGTAGAAGGCGCATTTAGGCCTCATCCAATTCGCTTGATCGAAAAAGTCCCGTGGTTAGGTTCGGCCCATGCGCCTCGACCGCCTCACCACAAAGACTCGGCAAGCCGTTCAGGATGCGCAGAACGCCGCGATTGCGCGTGGCAATCCCGAGCTGCTCCCCGAGCACTTTTTGCACGCGCTGCTCACCCAAGAAGGCGGCGTGGTGCGGCCGGTCTTCGAGAAAGCGGGTCTCGATCCGAAAGCCATCGAAGCCGATCTTCAAAAGAAGCTCGAGAGCTTGCCGCGCGTGAGCGGCGGGAGCGCGGAGCCGGCGATGTCACGCCGCTTGCGCGAGCTGCTCACGCGCGTGTGGAAAGAGACTCAAGACCTCAAAGACGAGTACTCGTCAGGCGAGCACGTGTTGCTCGCCGCGCTGACCGGCGGCGATGACCTTGCGAAGCTGCTCGAGCAGCGCGGCCTCGATCGCAAGAAGCTGCTCGCGGCGCTGCAACAAGTGCGCGGGAGTCAACGCGTCACGGATCCCGAGCCCGAGGGTAAATACGAAGCGCTCGAGAAGTACACGCGCGACATCACCGCGGCCGCACGCTCCGGCAAGATCGATCCGGTCATCGGACGCGATGAAGAGATCCGCCGCGTGATGCAGGTGCTCGCGCGACGCACCAAGAACAACCCAGTGCTGATCGGCGAGCCGGGCGTCGGCAAGACCGCGATCGTCGAAGGCATCGGCCAGCGCATCGCACAAGGCGACGTTCCCGACAGCATCAAGGACAAGCGCTTACTCGCGCTCGATCTCGGCGCGCTGATCGCAGGCACCAAGTACCGCGGCGAGTTCGAGGATCGCTTGAAGGCCGTGATCAAGGAGATCGAAGCTGCACAAGGCTCGATCATCCTGTTCATCGACGAGCTGCACACGATCATGGGCGCGGGCGGCGCCGAGGGCTCACTCGACGCGAGCAACATGCTCAAGCCTGCGCTGGCGCGCGGCGAGCTGCGCTGCATCGGTGCGACCACGCTGACCGAGTATCGCAAGCACATCGAGAAGGACGCAGCATTTGCGCGCCGCTTCCAGCCGGTGTTCACCGGCGAGCCCACGGTCGCTGACACGATCAACATCTTGCGCGGCTTGCGCGAGCGCTACGAAGTGCACCACGGCATTCGCATCCAGGACACCGCGCTGGTCGCGGCCGCGGTGCTCAGCGATCGCTACATCCGCGATCGATTTTTGCCCGACAAGGCGATCGACCTCGTCGATGAAGCCGCGGCCGAGATCAAGATGGAGATCGACTCCATGCCGCACGAGATCGAGGCGGTCGAGCGCCGCGTCATGCAGCTCTCGATCGAGCAACAAGCGCTCAAGAAAGAAAGCGACGCGGCCAGCAAGAAGCGCCTCGAAGAGCTCAAGCGCGAGCTCGCCGAGCTGAATGAAAAGAAAGACACGATGCGCGCGCAGTGGCTCAGCGAGAAAGAGCTGATCGCCGGGATCCACAAGCGCAAGGAAGAGGCCGAGAAGCTGCGCGTCGATCTGGAGCGCGCGCAGCGCGTCGCCGATCTCGAAGGTGCAGCGCGCTTGCGCTACGGCGAGATCCCCGCTGCAGAAGCCGCCGTAAAAGCGGCGCGCGACAAGCTCGCCGCCGCACAAAAGAACGGCAGCTACCTCAAAGAAGAGGTCACCGAAGAAGACATCGCGCGGGTCGTCTCGCGCTGGACCGGCATTCAAGTCAACAAGATGCTCGAGAGCGAGAAGAAGAAGCTCTTGGACCTCGAGCAACGCTTGCGCTCGCGCGTCGTCGGCCAAGACGAAGCGCTCGTCGCAGTCGCAAACGCCGTGCGCCGCAGCCGTGCAGGTCTCTCC
This sequence comes from Sandaracinaceae bacterium, assembly GCA_043752225.1. Lineage (GTDB taxonomy): Bacteria > Myxococcota_A > Polyangia > Polyangiales > JAFGIB01 > JAYUYY01. The sequence goes on from JAYUYY010000337.1 coordinate 5,824, forward strand.
GACAGCAACCGCCCCGTAGGCTCGTTCTTGTTCATGGGCCCGACGGGAGTCGGCAAGACCGAGCTCGCGCGCGCGCTCGCGGAGCAGCTGTTCGACGACGAGAGCGCGATGATCCGCATCGACATGAGCGAGTACATGGAGAAGCACTCGGTCGCGCGCTTGATCGGCGCGCCGCCCGGCTACATCGGGCACGACGAAGGCGGCCAGCTCACCGAGCCCGTGCGCCGCCGCCCGTACAGCATCGTGCTCTTCGACGAGGTCGAGAAAGCGCACCCCGACGTGTGGAACGTGCTGTTGCAGGTGCTCGACGACGGCCGCCTCACCGACTC
>JAYUYY010000338.1:0-2327 GCA_043752225.1 Sandaracinaceae bacterium
TGCGGGCGCGCTCGCGCTCGCTCTCGCTCTCGCTCTCGCTCTCGCTCTCGCTCTCGCTCTCGCTGCCAAATCGGAGCACGAATCCAACGCTCGCTAGAGGGCTTTGGTGGCTAAGGCTGCGCTGAGCCAGGCGTTGATTTGGGCGACCATCGAAGGGGTGATGGTGTGGGGGATTTCGGGGTGTTCGGTGAGGGTGGCGTCGTAGCCTTTTTGGGCTAGGTGGGTGACCGCGGTGCGGGCGGGGGCGATTGGGACGATGGTGTCGGCGGTGCCGTGCAGGGCGCGGATGCGCGGTGATGCGCCGGTGGGTTTTTGCTTGGGGAAGAGCGCTTGCGGCAGGAGGCCGGAGATTGGGATCGCGAGCGTGCAGGCGCTCGGATGCAGGACCGCGATCGCGTAGCTGAGCATGCCGCCTTGAGAGAAGCCGCCGAGCAGCGGGATGCCGAGCGTTGGGCGTTCTGTCTTCAGAATGGTGAGCGCGGCGTCGATTCGATCGGCCATGCGCGTGAGATCCGCAGCGAGTTGAATGCCCGAAGGTCCGGAGGCTTCTGCGGCGCTCGCGCGGCTCCATGAAAAGCCATCGCCGTGCGGCAGCGGCGCTTGCGGCATGATCACGCGCACCGCTTTCGGGAGCTGCAGCGGGAGCCAACCGCGCTGTGGGCGATCGCCGCGGCCATGAATGAGCACGATCATCGGCAAGCGATCGGTCGCCGCGGCATCGCCGACGACCTCTTCGAAGTACACGAGCTCGCCCGCGCGCCCAAAGCCGCGCGCATCGGGAGCCGTGAAGGTCGAGCTTGACGGTTTCGCGACGGGCGATGTCGAGGTGACGGCTTCACGTTTTGTAGTCTCGACCGCTGCAGGCGAAGCAGGGCTGCTGCACGCGAGGCAGAGCAGCTGCGCGAGCAACGCGAACGACGCAATCGGTTTGGCGATGGGCGTTTGCATGTTCCCTCGAGCTCGCGTCAATCAGCGGGAACGGTGCGGCCCTGTGACCAACTTCGCAATGCGGAGATCTTCTCTGCTGCGGTCTGCGAGAGCGGGACGGTTTGAGCGATCTCTTGCAAGAGGTGCGCGTCGTTTAGATCCGACTCGCTCGCGAAGGCGGTGTAGAGCGCGGAGAGCACGACTTGCTCGAGCTCGGCGCCGCTGAAGCCTTCGGTGCGCGCGGCGAGCGTCGCGAGATCGAAGCGCGCGGGATCGCGACCGCGGCGCTTCAAGTGCACCGCGAGGATCGAGCTGCGTACCTCGGTGCTCGGCAAGTCGACGAAGAAGATCTCGTCGAAGCGACCTTTGCGCACCAGCTCCGGAGGCAGCTTCTCGATGTCGTTGCAGGTCGCGACCACGAACACGCCGGGCTCCTTCTCCTGCATCCAGTGCAGGAAGCTGCCGAAGATGCGCGAGGTCGTGCCCGAGTCGTCGCCATCGGTCTGCGCGAACGCTTTCTCCATCTCGTCGATCCAGAGCACGATCGGCGCGAGCTGCTCGGCGGTGCGCGTCGCGCGCTTCAAGTTCTTTTCGCTCTCGCCGAAGTACTTGTTGTAGAGCGTCGAAGGATCCAAGCGGATCAGAGGCAAGCCCCACTCGGAGGCGATCGCTTTCGCGCACATGCTCTTGCCGCAGCCCTGCACGCCGAGCAGCAAGATGCCGCTCGGCGGCACGAGGCCGAACTGCTTGGCGCGCTCGGGATCGGTGAACGCGGCTTTGCGTTTGTGCAGCCAGCTCTTGAGCGTCGAGAGGCCGGCCACCTCGGACATGCGCTCGCTCGCGGCGAAGTACTCGAGCACGCCCGAGCGCTCGACGACCTCTTTCTTGGCCTCGGCGATGCGCGGGATGTCTTCGGCGGTGAAGCTGTGATCCTCGACCACGATCTTGGTGAGGACCTTTTGAACCTCGAACAGCGTGAGGCCGCGCAGCTGTTGCAAGAGCCGGCTGACCTCTTGGCTCGAGAGCTTCACGCGCAGCGGCGTGCGGGTGTGCAGCTCCTCGAGCACGTTCTTGACCAGCGTGTAGTACTGCTCGGCGCTCGGGCTCGAGAGTCGAAAGGTGCTGACGACGCGCTGTAGCGCAGCCGGCACGCTCGCTTCGCTGCACGGGATGAACACCGCACCGCGGCGCTCGAACATGCGCTCTGCGATCGCGAGCAGCTTGTGCTGGACCTCCTCGTCCTCGAGCCGCGTCGAGAGGCCCTTCAAGAAGTAGAGGTTCTCGGTGTGGCTCTGCAGCACGAAATCGAGGCACTTCTCGGGATCTTTGCTGCCCTCCACCGTGAACGCGGGCAGGTCTGGCCGAAACAGGCCACGTTCGGGGCTGTAGCCAAAAAAGGT
>JAYUYY010000339.1:0-2326 GCA_043752225.1 Sandaracinaceae bacterium
GGCCTTGGTGACGTCTTCTCGATTCGCATTGCCGGCAACATCGTCAACACGGACATCCTCGGCAGCATGGAGTTCGCCTGCCACGTGGCGGGTAGCAAGCTGCTGGTCGTACTTGGCCACACCAGCTGCGGCGCGATCAAAGGCGCGTGTGACCACGTCGAGATGGGCAATCTCACCGAGCTGCTCGCGAAGCTCCAGCCCGCGATCTATCAAGAGCGCACCTTCCTCGACGCGGCGCAGCGCACATCGAAGAACAGTGACTTCGTCGAGAGCGTGACTCGAATCAACGTTCGCCGTTCGGTCAGGGCCGTGCTCGAACGCAGCTTCATCCTCGAGCAAATGGTCGAGGAGGGGAAGATCGGCCTCATCGGCGCGGTCCACAACCTCGAGACCGGCGAGGTAGCGTTCCACGAAGACGAGGCCGTCTTCTCGCGCGCAGACGTGAAACGCCTCCGCGACGCCTGATCCGCCCGTCGTCGACGCGCGCATCACTGTTCCGCCAGTACGCCGGCGCTCGCGAGCAGCTCGAGCGCGAGACGCTTCCGCGGCGGAGCGTCGTCGTCGCTGCGCTCCACGCTGATCACCGCGCCCGGGAGACGCTCGAGCGGCGGAATCCCCGCATCGGGACCGATACACGCGGGACAGCCATCGGTGCACGTGCACGCATCGATCAAGCGACGCGCGCGGCGCAGCAGCGCCTCTCTCTCTTCGAACAAGCGCGGCGCGAGGCCGATGCCGCCGGCCGCGTGATCGAACAGAAAGATCGTCGGATCGAACACCGCGCCGCTCTCCGTCTTGCCTGGGGGCCCACCCTCGTCGTCACGGCTACCGATGGTCTGACCGAGATCGCGCGGATCGATCATCAGACCGGCCGAAGACACGGTGTGCAGCGCGTTGCCGATGCCGCGGATCGCATCGACCACCGTCGCCCGCGCATACGGCTGCGCGCGCACCAGCTCTTCGGGGAACGTCAGCCAGAACGACGTCGTGTGCATCTGCATCTCGGGGAGCCGCACGTCGCCATAGCCGACGTTCTCGTGGCTGTTGAACTTGATCTTCTTGTAGCCGACGACCTTCTCCACGACGCTCACGTCGCCGAGCCCCGCCGCGAGACCTGAGCCAGCCTCGCCCGCGAGCCGCACGAACGCGGCGTCCGTTTCCTCCATCACCGCGACGCGCGTGTACGTCATCGCATCGGTGTAGTAGTCGGGCTTCACCTTGCGGACGAACGCTTTGTGATTCTCGAAGTCGAGCTTCTCCACCTGATATTGCTCGCCATCGTGCTGATAGATCGCCTGCTCGTGCAGCATCGTGTGCGTGCTGCGCCAGTCCATCTCCGCGATGTTCTTGTCGGTCGCGAGATCGACGATGACGAAGTTGTCCCAGCCGAGGCTGCGCAGTGACACGTGATTCGCCGGATACGCGTCCGCCGCCCAGTGGAAAGTCGTCTTGCCATTGGCCGCCGTCACCGCGTGTACGACCTCGTTCTTCGCGAGAAAGCCCATCGCGTCGCCGACGCTCTCGGCCGGCACATCGCCGAATTTCTCGCCGTCCTCGAACGGCAGCTCGAACGCCGCGCACTTCAGGTGCTGCAGCAAGATCTCGACGTTGTCGGGATCGATGCGCGCCTCTTCGACAGGCGCGCGCAGCAGCGCATGCGCGTCTTTTGCCACGTACTGATCGAGCGGCGCGCTCGAGGTCACGAGCACCGCGAGCGAGCCCTCCTTACGCCGCCCTGCCCGGCCAAAGCGCTGCCACAGCGAGGCATTGGTGCCCGGATAACCGGCGCACACCACCGCATCGAGCGTGCCGATGTCGATGCCGAGCTCGAGCGCGTTGGTCGCCACGACGCAGCGGATCGTGCCATTGCGCAGATCTTCTTCGACGCGCCGCCGCATCTCCGGCAGATAGCCGCCGCGATACGCGTGGATCACGCTCGGGTCGATCTTGTCGCGCGCCAGCGTCTCGCGCAGATATTTGAGCATCACCTCGACGTTGTTGCGCGACTGACCGAACACGATGGTCGGCACACCCGCGCGCACGAGATCGGCGGAGAGCCGCACCGCGCTCTTCACGTAGCTCGCGCGCAGGCCGAGCTCCGGGTTCAGCACTGGCGGGTTGTAGACCATCACGCGCCGCGGCCCCTCTGGCGCGCCGCTCTCGCCGATCAGCTCGACCGGCTTACCGATGATGCGCATCGCGTGCTCGCGCGGATTGCCGATCGTCGCCGACGCCAGCACGAACACGGGCTCCGAGCCATGAAAGCGCGCGATGCGATCGAGCCGCCGCACGACGTTCGCGAGGTGCGAGCCGAACACGCCGCGAT
>JAYUYY010000340.1:0-2324 GCA_043752225.1 Sandaracinaceae bacterium
CTGAACTACTGGCGGCTCGGAGATGAGCTGCAGGTCATGAACGTCGCGGTGTTGCCGGAGCATCAGCGCCGCGGATATGCGGGCGCGCTCTTGCGCGACACGAAGACCGCCGCGCAAGACCTCTCGCTCGGCGCGGTTTGGCTCGAGGTTCGGCGCGGCAATCTCAACGCGATTCGCCTGTACGAAGCGCACCGCTACACGATCGTCGGCGTGCGCCAGCGCTATTACGCTGATAATGGCGAAGACGCGCTCGTCATGAAGCTCGATCTGCGTCCCGGTTAGCAGCAGCAAACTGCCGTGCGCGGGCGAGCACAGCGAAAAACGCTGCTGTGTGCAGGTTCGGGCACGATGGATCGGGTGCGTGGAGCCTGCTACGCCTTAGCCGAGCGAGCCGGTCGGCGCGCGGACGTTTATGCGGCTTAAGCCATCGCCAGAAAAGCAGCTCGGAAGCAACGACGCGAGTGGGTCGCAGTCGAACGACGCGTCGAAAGGTGCCTCCGAGGACGGGCTCGACGGGCTCGATGGGCTCGCGGAGCTGGCAGAGTCGGTACAGGCGGACGAGAGCGAAGCGCGCGAGCTGGACGATGAGCTCGATCTCAAGACGCTCGCTGCGGTTGCGGGCGCGCGCGCTGCGATCGCTCAAGAAACGGATAGCTCCGCGGTGAGCCTGCGTCGCGACGTGCACGCCGCGTCGTTGATGCGCACGGAGCCTTTGGCGCCGGGGTCGAGCGCCGAGTCTCCACAGCCCGCCGTGCGTGACCTGCCTGCGCGTGCGCCCTCGAGCAAAGTCGTGCCGCTGCTCGCGTGCCTTTCGATCGCGCTCGGCGTGCTGGGATTCGCGCTCGGGCGCTCCTCGAACGCACCGGAGCATGAGGCGCCGTCGCAGCCCATGGTCACTGCAAACGCGCCGCGCGCCGCTCCAGTGGTCGCCGCGCCGCTCAGCAGCGCGGTCGCGAATTCAACGACTGTCGGTGCCGCCAACGCCAACACGCCGAGCGTGGCGAGTGCAGTGACACAGGCGGTCGCACCGCAGGCGCAGTCGACGAAGCTCGTCGCACCGACACCCTCGGCGGCTGCGGCGACACGTAACGCGCCGAGCTCTGCGCCCGCGCGCACCGACGCACCCAGCGCCCGCGTTGTGCCGGTGCCCGTTGCAGCGAATGCGCCGGTGCTCGCCGTTCGCCCGAGCGCCGCGCCAGCCGGAGCGGATGACGAAGGCGCAGCGGCCGAGCCGGAGACCGCGTTCGACAAGGAGACCGAAGAGCTGGCTGCAGCTGCCGCCAAAGGCCCCGTGCGATCGAGCAACAGCGCGAGCGTGGACGACCTGCTCGACCAAGCGCTCGCGAATCCAGCCGACCGGCGCGTAAGCGCAGTCGCGATCGAGCCGGCGATGCCCGAAGCGCCCTCGCGCGAAGAAGTCACGCAAGCGATGGCGGTGTTGTTGCCCGCGATCCGCGGCTGCGCGATGGGCCAGACCGGCATTGCGGCGGCTGGGATCGTCGTGCGCGGCGATGGACGCGTTGCCAGCGTGGAGCTTTCTGGCGCACCCTTCGCTGGCACGGCAAGTGGTCGTTGCATGGAAGGCGTGATTCGACGCGCTCGCTTCTCGCGCTTTCGGCAACCTACGTTTCGCGTGCGTTTTCCGTTCGCGATCCAGTGAGACTTCGCTCCCGATTTCAGTCGCCGTTCGCGCTCACCGCTCGCGCGGGGCTGGGTGCAGCGCTGGTCTATGTCGCGTGCGTCCTTCTTTCGGTGGGCTGTGCCGCGGCGCCGCGGGCCCCGCTCACGCCCCGGCCTTTGCCGAGCCAGAACGCGGAGCGCGATCGCTTGCTAGCCAATTTTGGCCAGCGCTTGTACAGCGCGATGCGGACCGGAGAGCTCAAGCGCGTGCTGATCGATCCGCAGCGGCGCGCAGAGATGCTGCGCCCGGAAGTGGCGAATCGGATGGTGCATGGGCGTTCCGCCGATGCCTCGGCACTGCCGCCCGCCGAGCGCGCGCTGTGGCGGGCCGGCAGCTACGCGGGGTTGTGCGTGCAGTCTGGAAGGCTGGAGCTGCCGTTCGGGGTGGTCGGGCTCAAGACCAAAGGCTTCCTGTTCGAACGCGGGCTGCTGATCGGTCGGGAGCCGGGGGGCGGGGCGCTGGCGGGTTGGGTCGAAGGGGTGTTCGTGCTGACCGATGCGGGGTTCGTGGCGATCGCGATCGAGCGCATCGAGCCCCCCCGACGCGATCATTCAGATCTGGAGCTGGCCGAGTGCGAGCTGGCCGATCGACGCCCTCCTCCACAAGATGTGGTGTCCTCGGGCGCGCTACACCACTAGCCTTC